>JBEIKN010000056.1:0-9255 GCA_040379725.1 Flavobacteriales bacterium | reverse complement strand
TTTTAATATCAAGCCATTGCTGCCACAAAAGAAGCCGCTGTCAGGGCTGCTAAAGAAAAGGCCGGTAATTGAGCGCATTTCAGTGGCTGTGGTTTCAAAAAAATGATTGCCTGAGTCAGTGCTTTTGAATATGGCGTTGCGAATATTATTGGGTTGAAGGGTGTCTGTTACACTGCCTGCTACCAATATGATTGAATCTCCAAACGATTGAATACAACTTAAATTAACAGTATTATTGAGCTTAATGATACGCCACTTTTTGCTTTGAATGTGCTTGTTTAGTATGAAACAACTATCTGCGGCAGCCCAACACTGGCCATTGGGCATGATGCTCACTGCATTGATTTTTTTTCCAATCGCTAAGGTTGTGTCTACGCTCCAGGTTTCTCCTAAATTATTACTTGATAATGCCATGAAGTCTTTGCCTACAGCAACGCCGAATTGTTTTTGAAATGCGATGTCATAGGCATATGCCGCTGTGCGAACATATTTTTGGCTCCATGTTTTGCCACCATCATAAGATTTTTGTACCCTTGCATTTTCGCCAATAATGAGCAAAGTATCTGGATGGAATACCCAAACGCCCCTGATGTTTTGAGGGATGTTTAAAGAAAGTGCTTTTAGGGTTTTGCCGGTGTCATTTGAACTATAGAGTGCGCTGTTGAATCCGCCAATTAATAGATGGCCTTGATTAAAGTGAAGATCAAAAAGGTCTTTGTTGCCTGTTAAGGTCGTTTTTTTCCATTGTGCGTTTGCGTTTAAACCCGCACTGCATATCATTAAAAATAGGAAAAAATATTTCATAGAGCAAAGATATTGAATTCGTTGAACAAAGTGTTGAGAAATACAATTTCTTCGTTCGTATGTTTGTGCTCGAATCTATGCAAGCTGAGGATTATTATACAGACGAAAAAGGTCGAGTGGTCTTTACAGAGGCTTACCATAAAAAGAGAGGGTATTGCTGCGGAAACAACTGTAAACATTGCCCTTACAAAACCAATGATTCAACTAAACAAACCGTTAAACATGGTAGATAAACTTGAACCATTAACACTGCAGTTGATGTCATTGCTCATGTTTGAAGAATCTTTTGAAAGTATTTTAAATGAAATGAAACCTCATTCTCAATACACCATTTCAGATGAATTAAAACTGCTTATAGCAAAGGATTGGATTAAGCCATGCAAACATATTGAGACCAATACCAATTCTGGGGTTTTATATGATTCAGATCAGTTGAAAGCCTATAGTTTTGTTTTGACCGCCAAGGGCCTACATGAGCTAGAGTTACAGTTAAAATTAAAGTAAAATTAATTTCATTTATTCTTTGAAAATTAACTGTATAATTGCACTGAATGAAATTTGGGGCAATTGATATTGGATCTAATGGCGTGAGATTATTGATTTCGCGTCCTTTGCAAATGGATCAACTTAAGCCAGAGTGGAAGAAGGTTGAATTTACGCGTTTGCCCATTCGTTTAGGGGATGATGTTTTTAGCACCAAAGAAATCGGTAAAAAGAAAACAGAATTGTTAACCAAGGCCATTAAAGCCTTTAGCTTATTGTTGGATGTTTACAATGTGGACTTTGTGAGAGCTTGTGCCACCAGTGCTATGCGCGATGCTAAAAACACTGATAAAATTGTCAAACTGATTAAAAAAGAAACAGGCATCACCATTGATGTGATTTCCGGCAATGTTGAGAGCAAACTGATTATGAATGCCTTTTTACATTTATTGCCGGTCAAAGAAACATTCTTGCACATAGATGTGGGTGGAGGTAGTACTGAACTCACCCTAATTCAGGAGAATAAAGCCATTGTTTCGAAGAGTTTTAATATTGGTACGGTTAGGGCAAGAGAAAATAAAATCAAACCTGAAGAATACAATAAAATGCATGCTTGGGTAAAGGAGAATGTGGCTTGGGTGCCAAAACTTAAGGGTGTAGGAACAGGCGGAAATATCCAGAAATTAGGCGATTTAGCAGGCGTGCCGCAAGGTGGTTTTTTGTCCGTTAAACGCTTAGCGGAATTGACAGAAGACATTGAGGCCATAGATTTACACGAACGGGTTTACCATTTAAAGTTAAATCCAGACAGAGCAGAGGTGATTGATGTTGCCGGACGCATTTACTTAGATATTTTCAAACGTACCACCATTACAGAAATTATGACACCTTATCACGGGTTAAAGGATGGCATTATTCAAGACCTTTGGGAAAGATACTTCTTAAAGCAGAAGGATTAATTGCGCATTAGCTGGTTTTATTCTTTTTTTTAGCTAAATTTGCAGCCATTTTTAGCATAAGTACATGAGTAACAAAACATTTACAATGATCAAACCCGATGCGGTTGCCAATGATCATACAGGAAAGATCATCGATGATATTCTTCAAGCTGGTTTTAAAATCGAAGCCATGAAGTATTTGCAGTTAAGTAAGGCGCAAGCTGAATCTTTTTATGGCATTCACAGAGAGCGTCCATTTTTTAAAGATTTAGTTGATTTTATGATCAGCGGCCCAATCGTTGCAGCCATACTTGAAAAAGACAACGCTGTAGAGTCATTCAGAACTTTGATTGGCGCTACCAATCCTGAACAAGCCGCTGAAGGTACCATCAGAAAAAAATATGCAAAAAGCATTGATGCTAACGCCATTCACGGCAGCGATAGCGATGCAAATGCTGCCATTGAAGGCGCATTCTTTTTCTCTCAATTTGAGCGTTTTTAAGTTATTGTTTTAAACAATTTTATGGATCCCATCTGCTGGTGCATGATGGGATTTTTTATGCACTTTTAAAACCCATTAGAATACAGTAAATTTGCCATTATAAGTTGTTGCAATAGTAACACTTTTCGCTCATGAAAATCGGATTATACACCCAAGCAGTTGCTAACTTGAGGCAACTAAAAGTGATAGAAGACATCATACAGTTTCTGCTACAAGAAAATGTTGAGGTGTTATTGCATCAAGACATTGATCCAAGTGTCAATAAAAACTTTCAGGTGCCAGTATTTGATAAACTATCCAAACAAGGCGATGGCTTTGATTTCATCATTAGTGTTGGTGGCGATGGTACCATATTGAGCGCAATTGAAGTCAGCGGAGAAAGTCAGGTGCCAATCATTGGTGTGAATACAGGGCGATTAGGTTTTTTGGCCAATGTGTCCACGGATGGATTTAAAAAGGCCTTTAAGGATTTACAGATAGGTCATTATGCCCTCGATAAAAGATCTCTATTGCAATTGGATTCTAACGCAGATTTGTTCCGTTTTAAATATGCATTGAATGATTTTGTATTGCATAAAAAAGATACCAGCAGTATGATAACAGTGCATGCTTTTTTAAATGGAGAACCATTGAATTCCTATTGGGCGGATGGTCTCATCGTATCAACCCCAACAGGCTCTTCAGGTTATTCTTTGAGTTGTGGTGGCCCGATTTTGTTTCCGAAATCAGCCAGCTTTGTGGTGACGCCTATTGCGCCCCATAATTTAAATGTGCGACCTGTCATTGTGCCAGATGATCAGGTATTAAGTTTTGAAATTGAGGGGAGAGGCTCACAGTTTTTAGCGTCATTGGACTCAAGGTCGGTGACCATTGATCAAACAGTTCAAATTGCCATCAGAAAGGCAGATTTTTATGTCAACCTAGTCCGTTTTGAAGGCGAAACATTTTTGAAAACACTGAGGCAAAAAATGCTTTGGGGCTTAGATAATAGAAACTAATCGTATTTATGAAAATCATTTCTTACAATGTCAATGGCATACGTTCGGCCTTGAGTAAATCATTTCTTGATTTTTTGAAACAAGAACAAGCTGATGTGGTATGTCTTCAAGAACTTAAAGCACAAGAGGCAGATATTCCTTCGGTGCTATTTGAACATCTAGGCTACCATTGTTATTATTTCCCAGCCCAAAAAAAAGGCTATAGCGGTGTTGGTATTCTGAGTAAAATTAAAGCTGATCATGTTATGACAGGAATGGGCCATGATCTATTTGATGCAGAAGGCAGAGTTTTAGGCGCCATGATCAATGGGAAGTTTATTGTGAGTGCTTATTTCCCTTCAGGCACCACTGGCGATATTAGGCAACAAGTTAAAATGGACTTTCTAGAAACCTTTTTTAATTGGGTTCAAGCGCATCCAAACAAATCAGAAATGGTTGTTTGTGGTGATTATAATATTTGTCATCAGCCAATTGATATTCACGACCCAATCGGCAATAAAAACAGCAGTGGCTTTTTACCAGAAGAGCGCGCTTGGATGGATAAATGGTTTACTAGAGGCATGGTAGATAGTTTTAGACTAATTAATCAAGCGCCAGATCAATACACTTGGTGGAGTTTTAGAACCAATGCAAGAGCCCGCAATAAAGGTTGGAGAATTGATTATATCTCCTCTTCTGATGCGCTTAAATCGCAAATTGTTGATGCTGGAATATTGTCTGATTACGTTCACAGTGACCACTGTGGCATCTATATGCAACTTAAATAAATATGATCAGAGCCCTTAAAGCGTTTTATCGTTTTTTGTTTAAGTGGCCAGCCCGAAAATATTTAGGGTTTTATACGGTATTCATAGACCTCAAAGCAATTCTTTTTAGATTGTTTTCTAAACCTGTTACTGAAACATCTTTAAAAAAAATTACCATTTGCGTTGGCGTAAAAAATAGAAGTCATGCTTTGCTAACTCAATTGTTATCTAGTCTTAATCAATTGGCATACAAGGAAATGATTGAATTGTCAGTAGTAGATTGTAAGAGCGATGATCACACGGATCTTATTAGTGCCATTAAAACAATATGGAAGGGGGCCTTAATTTACCAAACCTCAGACATGGCCTTTGCGCGTTCAAAAGTGTTTAATCAAGCGGTTAAACAAGCCTCTAACAACCTTATTTTTATTTGTGATGCAGATATTTCTTTGCCACCCAATCTTGTAGTTAGCATTAATCAACATTGTCAGTCCTATCAGGCATGGGCCCCCGAAGTACTTTTGATGACTGAGCAAGGCTTACCCGATAGATTTTGTTCAGAAGGGGTAGGGATGTTAGCTTGTTTTAAACATCAATTTGAAGCAATAGGTGGTTTTGATGAACGTGTTCTTGAATGGGGAAAAGAAGATTGGTTGCTGTTTTTTGAATACTATAAACAAGGAATAGCCGTATACAGAACAAAGGAAGCACTCATGCAACATGCGTATCATGAATCCTTAAAGCCAAAGGATTTTAAGCCCTTGTTTTGATCAGTCTTTCCAGATGAATTTAATCAACAATAAGCCCATTGTAACGATGAGTAAATCAAGCATGCCTAGAATAGCCCAATCAGCTAACATATCTTGAATAGCGCTGTCTTGCAAGGCTTTGTTGCCTACTTTGCTGCCAATGAGAATGAGCGGAAGTAAAATAGGGAAACTGAGCACTGGCATTAATACACCTGGCTGATCTGATTTAGAAGCGATGCTACTGCTAATGGTAAAAATACTAGAAATGCCTATGCCGGTTAATAAGCATGATAGTGTAAAGGCGCCCCATGCATTGATTTTAACATCAAAAAATAAATTAAACAACATAAGTGCCATCAGGGTATACACCAACATAAATAAAGCTGATTGTATGAGTTTAGCTGCTAAATAGTGCTCGGCGCTGTATAGCTGATGCCAAAACAAATACTGTTGTTTGCGCATGTGTAAAAAGGCTTTTGAAATCCCCTGCAGTGTAGTAAAGATCACCACTATCCAAAAAACAGCGCTGAAATGTTGACTGTCAAGCGATGGTAAACTCAAATACGCAATCAATGCGGCAGAGAAAATAAATAACAATGCTGCCATGATGCTGTATTTGTTTTTCCATTCTTCACGGATAAAAAAAATGAGTAAATCCCACATGGTTAAGCTGTTAAAAATGTTTACTTTTGCACAAAAGTAATTAAAATAGTCTTATGCACAGCAAAATAGAACATTTGAATGCAGACGAGCAATCCTTGGTATTAAATGCACCCTTGTTGGTGACTGCTCTTATTTCAGGCGCCGATGGTGAATTTACCAACGAGGAAATTCAACAAGCTGTTAAAATCATTCACATCAAAAGCTATAAAGAATCAAAAGAGGTGAGTGGGGTGTATAAAACCATTGACCTTCAAACAGAAGATTCTATTCAAATGTTAATCAGTGCTTTGCCTGAATCTACATTGGAACGCAATCAAATGCTTCAAACGCAATTGAGCGGCTTAAACGCAATATTCCCAAAACTTGATCAACAATTCGCCTATGATTTGTTTCAAAGTTTAAAACAACTAGCGTTTTATGTCAGTACTGCTGGCGATCTTGGTGTTGGTGTTCAATCTCAGCAAGAAAAAGACATGGCCCGTTTGAGCTTTCTGAACGCACCAGAGCAACCTTAATAAGCGAAATCCGCAAGGTATTCGTAGTTTTCTGTCAGTTTTCCGGCTTTGCAAATCGTTGCTTGGTCAATGATTGGACTCTCTGATTTGAAAAGTTCAGGTAAAACATACTCTATGAGCATTGCGCCAAAACCTTCACTAGCATCTTTAGGCAATTCAGTTGGTAAATTTGCAACAGCCATAATGTCAATGCTATTGGCGGTATAGGGTTCGCAGATGCTCATGCTGATTGGGTCATAGCCAAATACGGGGTCGTAGATTTTAGTGTCTTTTAAAGTAATGGGGATACTGCCTTGAACATCGCAACTAATGTCTGCAATCACTTTGATTTTAAAAGGACTATTTCGGGTATCTGCTTCTGAAAACAATCTGTCCATTTTTTCTTCCCAATAAATGCCATTGATAAGCAAATCACAATGCGGTAAATAGTGTCTAAAAACACACCTATAACGGCTTGGGTCATGGTGAAAGTCACTTCTATCATAGGCTTTGCCATCAATACGTTCGTATAGGTTTTCAGTAAGCAATACAGCAAATACCGGTTCAGAATACAATTTGGTTAAAATGTCGGCGGGAGTTACTTGCTTGATTTTAGCTGCTTTCAATAATTCTAGGGCACCTAATGACACGCGTCCGTTGCCTGTTAAAATGATTTTAATAGGTCCCAGATCTAATTGCTTGAGTTCTGATTGTAATTCGCCATAATCATGACATTTGTATGCCGGGGTGAGTTCAAAGGTTTTATGTTTTCTTCCCCAAGTAAGCAGTCCATTGTAAGCCCCCACTATGCCGGCAAATCGTCCAAATCCTAAAATTCTATCGCCATTTTTCCAACGCAAGGTTTCATAGTCAATGAGTTTAATGGATTGCTTGATTAAGCTCTGCATTAAAGGTTTATTATGGGCTTGCTTTTTGATGGTATGTGAGAAGAATAGGTAGGTTTTATTTGGGATGAGTTTGTCAGCAGGCACTTCTTTGATGCCAAATAAATATTCACATTGACTCAAGTCATCTTGAATCGTGACCCCTACTTTTTCGTATAATTCATCTGTAAAACAACGGTCATTGCTGGGTTGAATGTATAAGCTTACTTGGGGGTATTGTTGCTTAATTTCGACACATTGCGCAGGTGTAAAAGCGACGCGTTTGTCGGCTGGTTGTTTTTCTTCTCTTAATAGTCCAATGCTTATCCCCATGCTACAAATTTACTTATTGTTTTTAATATATTAATCAGCTTTTAGTTTGATGAAATATCTTGGGTTTAGCCTATTTTGCGCCCTAATTTATAATTTTTATGAAATCATTCTTACCCATCATGGCTTTTGCGATTGTAGCAACTGCTTCAGCGCAAAACATCAAATCAGAGGATGTGCAGTACAATTACATCAAGTTGCCAACCAATCCTTTGAATCCGAAGCCAGCTAATTATTATTCAAGTGTAGTGTCTGTAGCGGATGCTGAGAACGCTAAATTGAAGGCTAAATATGAAGCCGATAAAATTCAAGCAGAAAACGATTACCAACGTGACTTGCTTGATTATTCTGCTAAAGTAAAGGCGGCTGATGAGCAGTACGCTAAAGATATGGAGGCTTGGAACGCTAAATCAACCGCTAAAAAAATATTGGAAAGAGAATTGTTAAACGAAAACAATAAGCCAGTTAAACCCTATGTGCCACAACCAAGTAGACGTTATGTGTCTGAGCCAAAATTAGTTACTGCACATGACGTGAGTACCTTGGCTTCGACCTATTTAAAGATAGATGGTTTTGATCGTGTGCAAGGCAGTGAAATCATGTATTTGGTTGAAATGGGTGTTTTTGAAAACTCAGATCCTAGAGTGGTTTCTGAGATCAGAAAAGAAACCCGTTCTGCTAACGGAACAACATCAACCTACGATGTAGCATACTACCATTTGGAATTCAACTACCGTCATCCAATGACCGTTAAGATCACCAAAAATGGTTCTCAGGAATTATACATGAACGCACCTTCGCAATTAAACGAATTCAAGACTTATAAATCAGCGGAGTCTAAAAGTTCACCATCAACAGATATTTCTATTTTAGTGAAATCTATTGAAGCTCAAATTTTAAAAGAGAATTTAGAATTCATCAATCACATGGTGAATGACCGCATGGGTTTTGAAGTGAGCAAAAGAAAAAGCAGCTTAGACTATGTTAAAACTAAGGGGGAGGATTATGCAGATGTTAACGAAGCATATGATGCTGCAACTATGGCGTTTACCATGATGGGTAAAACCGATGATCAGGCTAAAGCCAAATTGCAAGAAGCTGTGAGCAAATGGGCAAAAGCATTGGCCGAGTCTGACCCAGAAAATAAGAAAGCTAGAATTGACAAAAATGTCACCATTTCATTGGGCTTTAACCTGTTGGAAGCATACTTTGCCTTAAGAATGGTTGACGAAGCGGAAGCTTTAATCGCTAGTCAAAAGAAATTGGATTTATCTAAAAAAGAAACCAAATTATTAGACAGCTACACACAAGATTTTATAGATTTAAGAATGCGTAAAACCGCTAATAATATCTAACCTATACTTAAAGAATGACACAAACCCTGTGAGCAATCACAGGGTTTTTTTTGTGCTTTAATTTGATGTTGAACCGGATCTATTTAAATTTTGCAGAATGATTCAATATTATTGATTAGAGTGAATGTGAATGTGGGTGTGAGAGTGAAGAACAAATAACAGGGAGAATGATCGCATTCGCTCTCACTCTCACTCTGTTATTTGTGGAGTCAATTGGCGCGGATCTATTTAAATTTTGCAGAATGATTCAATATTATTGATTAGAGTGAATGTGAATGTGGGTGTGAGAGTGAAGAACAAATAACAGGG
>JBEIKN010000055.1:0-9323 GCA_040379725.1 Flavobacteriales bacterium | reverse complement strand
GATTTGACGAAACAGAAGTGCCTGAATTTGGTATGGATATATTTGGCAGTTTATACCCTAAACGCGAAGCCTGGAAATATCCAAAAGCAGGAGAGCCAAACAGTAAAGTGCAAGTGTTTATCCATGCGCTAAGCAAAGGCAAATCTATGCATTGTAATACAGAAGACATTTTGCCAGCAGTGTATGGACCTATCATGCCTAACAAGTATGATCATTATTTGCCACGCATACAATGGACTCCAAACAATCAGCTGTGCGTTCAAAAGCTCAACCGTCTTCAAAACCATTTAGATGTTTTGCAATTTGGTTACGGACAAGCCAATGCACAAATTTTGTATACGGAGGGAAATACTAAATACATAGACATTGTTGATTGGACTTTTACACAAAGCGGCACCTACAAAGCCATTTTTTGCAGCGAAGTATCTGGCTATAAGCACATATATGCCTTGGATCAAACCAATCACTTACAAGCATTAAGCTCTGGCAATTGGGAAGTTGACCAAGTGTTAGGGATGGACGAAGCCAAAGCCTGTATTTACTTTACATCAGGTAAAGACAATCCAGCGGAACGTCAACTCTATGTGTTAAATATGGCTGACAAGCAAATCAAAGCACTAACGACTGAAAAAGCCTGGCACAACATTCGATTCAGCCCAGGATTTATGTATTTTACAGACAATTATTCTACGCTTCAAAAACCTGCAGTTACTGCACTTAAATTATCTGATGGTAGTTTGGTAAAAATACTCGAAGATAATTCAACTTTAAACAATAAACTCAATGACTTGAATTTAGGCCAAGTAAAATTTGGTCAGTTTTTAAGTCAAGATACTGTGCTTTTAGACTATTGGCAAATTTTCCCAAGTAATTTTGATTCCAGTAAACGCTATCCGGTTTTGTTTTTTGTATATGGTGGCCCAGGACATCAAACCGTTCAAAATATGTGGAGTGGAGCCAATTATATGTGGTATCAATATTTGGCTCAAAAAGGATATATGATCATTACCATTGATAACAGAGGCAGTGGAGGAAGAGGCGAGGCTTTTAAAAAAATGACCTATTTGAATTTGGGGAAATACGAAACCATGGATTACATAGCCGCTGCTAAGTATTTTGGTCAAAAGTCTTATGTCGATGCCAAACGCATAGGTATTTTTGGTTGGAGTTATGGCGGATTTATGGCCAGTTCTTGTATTACAAAAGGTGCTGATTACTTTAAAACTGCTGTCGCTGTGGCTCCTGTAACCAATTGGCGCTATTATGATAATATTTATACTGAGCGATACATGCGTACACCAGCAGCAAATGCAGAAGGGTATGACAATAATTCACCGATCAATCATGTGTCAAAAATTAAAGGCAAATACCTCATTATACATGGTACTGCTGATGATAATGTACACTTTCAAAATGCCGCTGAAATGATCAAAGCAATGAACGATCAGAATATTCCTTACGATGCTGAAATCTATCCAAATACTAATCACGGGATAGGTGGCGGTAAAACCAGATGGCATTTGTTCAATAAAATTACTGAATTTTTATTGGGCAATTTATGAGGACCCTTAAATGGCTACCTTTTTTGGTATTGCTTCTAGCTTGTCAAAACAATGCCATTCAACAAGCTAATCTTCATACTGACTCTGCATGCATGCCTGGCCAAATCATGGTATTACCAAGTTTGGATACCAATGGATGTCATTCAGAATTGCAAGCCTATTGGATTTTAATTGGCGACACTAGTCGCTTGTATTGGCCTTTATTAAGACATGCTTCTGAGGTGGCTAAAGCACATACTATAGTCTTTGATTCCTTAGAGAGGCATTATGACCCAATCAAACAAACATTAGTGCTTGATCAAACCTCTGACGATGAACTGTATCGCGGTGAATACTTCCCTAGAAGAATGACCGGAACACATTTAAGTATTGAGCCATACAATATGTATTTCTCGGAGTCTAATAGTAAGTCTTTTGTTGAGGTGTATGGCATCTATGAACAAGCGGATTCTGCCTTAAAAGCCATGCAAATGTATCCGCAGGCACACATAAAGACCTGTAAAATTTTTATGGGGTGTTTGCACTGATTTATTCGTAAACCATTACAAACTGTAGCTCTTTCATCAATTTGCCATAGTAGTTTTTCATGTGCTTTTCAATCACATTCATTTGTTTGTAGTATTGGCACATCTCAAAGTATAGAACGTCAAACATCGTAGAGCTGATAAAAGGCACTTCCTTTTTAAATCCGCTGATACACAAGGCGCCGGTTTTCTTTAGGATTTTTTTAATGTGAGCTCTAGACATATTCAAGGTTTCGCAGGAGCCTAGGTGTAGAATTTTGTTTTTGAGTTTGCCCTCTGCCATATCGGCAAAATCGTCTAAGGATAAAATGTTCTTAGGACTGAGTTTAAGGCCATTAGGCACCCCATGAAAGGCTAAATAAAAGATACTGAATTGAGCATAGCGTCGTTTGGTGTATTCATTTAAACGATTGGCCATCTCTTCGGGTGTACTACAGTGCCTATGAATGTAATTAATTTTCATACCACTAGCAGTCTCCATAAATCGCAAAGCGTTCTCAATGGTATCTTTTTGACGAAGGTCTGGATGCCAATCACCCTCTAAACAAAAGATCTGTTTACTATAGCTACTCGCCGTTTGCATCTTCCACAAAATTATAGAATTCCTAACGAAAAACTATACAACTAAGTTTACTATTTTTTATTGCAAGTGTTGTAACAGCTTGTATTTCAGTCATTTGATATTTGCATTACCGCTGCATTGGCACAGGCTATACCATCTAAAGCCGCACTCATAATCCCCCCAGCATAGCCGGCGCCTTCACCACAAGGAAATAGATTAAATACTTCTGGGTGATTGAGTAATTGTTTGTCTCTAGGAATTCTTACTGGCGATGAGGTTCTGCTTTCGACCCCGACCAATATGGCCTCATTGGTGCTGTAACCTTTCATTTTTTGGCCGAATTGCTGTAAGCCGTCTGCCAAGGCTGTACCTATAAATTTGGGTAATACATCGTGTAAATTGCTTGACCCAACACCAGGTAAATAGGAGCATTCCGGTAAATCACTTGAGGTTTTACGTCTGATAAAATCTTCCATTCTTTGTGCAGGTGCTTGAATGCTATTGTGCACTTGATAGGCTTTTAATTCAACGGCTTTTTGAAAGGCCAAAGCGCCTAAAGGTCCACTGCCGTAATTCGGCTGCCAATGTTGTGGATCAACTGTTACTACCATGCCACTATTGGCAAATTGCCCATTGCGTTTACTAGGACTCCAGCCATTGACCACCAACTCGTTGACATCGCTTGCGGCTGGGGCAATGATCCCACCAGGGCACATACAAAATGAAAAGACCCCATGGCCTTTGGCTTGAGTGACCAAACTGTATGAAGCTGGCGGTAAATAGGCCCCTCGGATGGCTTGATGGTATTGTATTTGATCAATCAAAGACTGAGGATGTTCTATTCTTAATCCTAATGCAAATGGTTTGGCCTCAATGCAAATCTGTTTTTGGTGCAAAAGTTCAAAAATATCACGCGCAGAATGACCAGTGGCCAAAATAATAGCATCGGCGGCTATCGTCTGCTCATGATTGACTACCAGATGTTGAATGCGGCCTTCATGCAGCACTAAATCTGTGAGCTTGCTCTCAAAATGAATTTCGCCTCCAGCTTTAAGGATGGCGTCTCGCATGTTTTCTATAATTCCAGGCAGTTTATTGGTGCCTATATGCGGATGGGCATTGATTCTAATGTCAGGATCTGCTCCAAATTCAATAAAGGTTTGAAGGACTTTTAAGACATCGCCCCTTTTTTTACTGCGGGTATAGAGTTTGCCGTCGCTGTATGTACCAGCGCCACCTTCTCCAAAACAGTAATTACTTTCTGGATTAACGATCAAAGATTTGTTTAATGCGGCTAAGTCTCTTCGGCGTTTTTGAACCGTTTTACCCCTTTCTATAACAATCGGTTGTATACCTTGTTCAAGTAATGCAAAGGCGGCAAATATACCTGCTGGACCAAATCCAACTATAGCAACACGTTGTTTTAGGTCTGTATGAGGGAGCTCAAATCCTCTAGGGTTAGGTTCTATATTTTCATTAACATCATACACTTTAAACTGTATGTTGTAAACGACTTGTTTGCGTGCATCTATTGAGCGTTTAGTTGCTTGTATAAACCCAATGCTGTCTTCAGATTGCCCTAATTGTCGGGCAATTGTAAGCTTGATATATGCTTCATCAAATGCCTGTTCGGGCAATAATTTTAATTCAATCTCTTTGGGCATTTGAATTAATTGCCACTGGCATCAACGGCTTGTTTCGTATTTTTTTCCTCTAGCCATTTCAATTTTTCTTGAGCAATGGCAACAATTTCAGGATTGTCAAATTGATCTAATACACTGTTTAAAGTGGCTTTTGCCTGGAATTCATCTCCCTTTCTGAGGTAGAAGTCCGATAATAAAATGAACGTTTTCCCTAACCAAAAATCATAATTGTTAAATTGGTTGTTGAATTCCATGATACTCTTTTTACATTTGTCTAAACTGTCTTGCATCAAACGCGTGTATGCTTCGTAATATTTGGCTTCAGCAGCATAAATGTCTTGCTGGTTTTTAAGTGTTTTAGCAATGTAAACACCAGCTACTTTGTATAGGCTATCATGTAAATAAGCTCTAGCTAAACTGTTGTTGGCCTCGCCCTTTTCTGCATTGGTGATTTGTTCGTATTTGAGTAATTGTTCTGACTTTACTTTTGATTGAGCATAATCCTTGTTTTGATTCAAACACAACAATTGGTGGTAAACTGCTTTTCTGGAAGAAATTGGATTGGTACTGTATTTTTCGAGTAATTCGTAATACTGAAACCCATTTAAACAATCTGATTTTTTAGAATAGATGTTGGTTAATTGGTTGGCAACATCTTCTTTGAATTCGAATGCTGGAGCTGATAATGCTTTGGTTAAATACGGGATGGCTTGAACAGTGTCTTTTAACATCAAACAGCTGTACGCTAAATAGTAGTTAGCTTGTACAGTAAAAAATCCTGTGCTAAATTGATTTAAATACTGTTTGAATTCTTGTTGAGCAGCTGTGTATTTTTCATTTCTGTATTGACGAACAGCAGCATCATAATACAAGGAATCTTCTTTACTGGTTGATATATTGACATTCGGCAAAGTTTTTACCCAATCTAAATATGATTTGATATCGCCTTGTTTTTTGGCAACAATTTCTGCGTTTTTAATGGCCTTTTGGGCCTCTGGTGTACCAGAATAGGTTTGTGCAATGAAGTGGTACAAAGACATGGCTTCTGTGTAATTATTGCGCGCGTATTGAATCGCAGCTAATTTCACCCAACTGGATTTCACCCATTTGCTGTTAGGGAATTTTTGAATTAAGGCCTTAAACAATTGTTCAGCTTCTTGATCATTGTCAATACTCAAATAGACATCGCCTGTTTGGTACATGGCCTCTGAAACAAAAGGAGAGTTCGGTTGGTCTGCAATTAATTTTTTTAAGCCCACGATTTTCGAGGTGGCTTTCCCTTGAAGGCCATAAATCATTGATTGTTGGAACATGGCATAATCTGCGCCAGGTTTCTTATTGCTAATGATATAGGTATAGGCATCAATGGCTCCATTGTAGTTGTTGATCGCAAAATAGCAATCACCTAAACGCAAGGTCGCATCATGAAACATGTTTTCAGGCAAGGTATATCCCACACTGTTTTTGTATTGATTGAAGTAATTAGCCGCCTCGTTGTACTTCTGTTCTTTGTAAAAAGTATAGGCCACGGCATACAAAGCATCTGGAAAATGTTTAAGTTTCTTGCCTTCAGCAAAGTCTAAGTAGGTTTGGTAATAAGATCTAGCGCTCGGATATTGCACGCGGTTGTAATACATTTCGCCAATCCAGAAATTTGCCTCAGCAGCAATTTCATTACCAGGGATGATTTGCATACTGCGTTTAAACATGGGTTCAGCGGCTAAAAAATCCTTCTGTAAATACAGTTCTTTGGATCTTAATAACAAAAGTTTTTGAAAAAGATCCTTGCTATTATCGTCAATGCCGTTCATGTCATCGAGCACTTGAATGGCCATTTTGAAATCATTGCTAGAGTATAACAAGGTCGCTAAATTACGCTTGCTTTCGCTGCGGTGATTCGAGTTTGGGAACAATTCGTTGAATTTTTGATAAGCAGCAACGGCTTTGCTGTTAAACCCTAGTTCATGTGCCAGTTTAGCATAAGCAAATAACGCTTCTTCTTGAATGGTTTTGTCAAATTCGGTTCTTTGAGCTTCATAAAACGCATTGAATGCATTTTGCTTTTTGCCGTTCTTTAAAAAGCAATCGCCTAGATGATAACTAGCACTCTGGGCCATGGCATCTCCTGTATTGGCAATCTTCTCAAACAGCTCAGAACTCCTGATGCAGTTTTGAGTTGAAAAATATGCAAAGCCAATCTCATAAGCCTCAGCTCTGTTTAACTCGCTAATATTGTATTGAGCCGCTTCAAAAAACTCAAGTGCTTTCACATAGTTGTTTAGTCGGTAATAACATTTTCCCATCAACATGTTTTTATTTTTATTGAGGGCGCCAAAGTTTTCATTAGCCGCAAAATCAATGGATTGTTGGTAGTTGTTTTGCAGATAGTAAATCTCTGCAATGTAAAGTTTTACAGCACCTAATTGACTGTCTTGTACTTTCAAGAAGGCGTTTAAAGCATTGCTGTAGTCTTTTTCTTGATAGCAAGCATAGCCATAATAATAAGTTGCTTCAGTTTTGTAGGCATTGTCAGTCTTGGTAAGTGTACTTAAGGTTTCCTTTGCCTCTTTGAATTTGTTGGTTTTAATGTAACATACCCCAAGTCTGTAGAGCATGCGTTCTTTTTCGGAAGCATTGATTGCGGTAGCATCAATTTTTTTATAAGCTTGCAAAGCAGGTTTGATTTGCGCGGACTCAAAATAGTAGTCACCCAATTCTAAATTCGAGTGATTGATTCTAAAACTATTTGGGTATTTGTTTTGAAAATCTAACATACTGTTTAAAGCATTTTGATGCTTCAAATACAATTTGCTGCTGGCAATGTAGTAGGCTATTTCTGCTTGGGTGTTGGCTTCTTTGATCTGAGATTGGACATCTCTAAAGTGATTAATCGCTTGGTTGTACAGTTGTTTGTTATACAATTCAACGGCACTTTTAAAGCTGCGTTCAGGCTCGTTTAAGGCCGCTGTTTTTTGTCCAAAGCTGTAGAGGCTAAGGCCTAGTAAAAACGAAGTTAATAAGGTCTTTAAGGTCATGATATCTATGCAAAGTAAGTTATTCGTGTGAGCAGTGGCAAAATGAGTTTTAAACAGGTGTACACGAAATGGGCAGTTTGGTGTTTTATGCCTTAATAACGCTTAAAATTGTCCTTTTCTTGTCTTATTTTTGTGCATATGAAACGCCAGCTTTTTTTAGGTGTGTTGTTTTTGGGATTTTCAATGGGTATGGCTCAGGTAGTCATGCACAAAGGCAATATTCCACTTCACAACACATTTAATCCTTCTGATTTGTCAAGCATTCCAGATGGAATCTATACAGTCTCTTCGGCTAAACCTTGGCCAAGTCAAATTGATCCTATGGTCCAATATTTGGCTAACCAGAAACGTTTTTTAAGCGCCAGTCAAAGTCAAAAGGCGTCGAACAAGCGTTCAGCTTTTGCGCCCCAAGTGGTGAAAGGGTTTTCAGGTGCTTTGAATGAAGGCACACCAAACGATAACAATATGGCCGTCAACGATGACTCCATGGTGGTATCTGTTTTAAACACCTTTATTCGAGTGTACACAGTGAATGGCGTTTTCAAGAAAAATTGGAGCTTAGAGTTTTTTCCTAAAGATCCTAAAAACACGAAGCCCGGCAATGGTGTTGGGGTTTTAGATAGAAGTTATGATCCAAAAATTGTCTTTGATCCTGTATCAAAACGCTTTATTTTAGTGTATTTAGAGGGTAGTGCTAGCGCAGACACGCGCATCATCATTTGTTTCAGTAAAACCAATAATCCCTTGGATGGTTGGAATGTCTATCAGGTGACAGGCAATCCGTTTGGTGGAAAATACTGGACAGATTACCCCATGATAGCTATTAACGGCGAGGATTTGTTTTTAACAGTTAACATATTAAAAGACAGTACCGATTGGCGCGATGGTTTCACTCAATCATTGATTTGGCAATTCCCAAAACAAAGTGGTTATTCTGCAGATACCTTACCCTACAACCTTTGGAGTAACATTACATTTAAAGGAAAACCTATTTGGAATATTTGTCCGGTTCAAGATGCTTTTCAACCAGGTAAAGAGGGTTTATATTTTTTATCAGTTAGACCAGGAGATGCTTCAAACGACACCTTGTTTCTTCATAGCATCAATCACAATTACAGCCATGGTAATCCGAGCTATTCTTACAAAATTTTAAAAAGTAATCTAGCCTATGGTTTGCCACCTGCAGCCCCGCAGCCAAGACAAGGATTTAAATTGCAGACCAATGATGCCCGAGTGTTGGGCGCATTTTATGTCAACGATAAAATTCAATATGTCCAAACGTCCATGAACCACAATTCAGGGCGTTCTTCTGTATACCATGGGACAGTCCAATACCCTGATCAAATGCAACCTGGTTTGACCGCCAATTTGATTACTTATGACAGTCTTGATATCGCTTACCCGACCATTGCATCTGCTGGTAATACGGTGTTTGGTCGACAAAGTATGATCACTTTTTCGCATGTTGGCAGTAATACCAATCCAGGTACATCTGTTGTATACTATGATAATTCAGGGCAATACTCTGATTTGTTAATGGTGAAACCTGGACAAGGGTATATCAATAGTTTTATTGTTGATACTGCAGAACGTTGGGGCGATTACACCAGTATTCAACGTTCGCCTGTTCAAGCCAATCATTTTTGGCTATCTGGCTCCTACGGAAAATCTACCAATGCCGTTGGAACATGGATAGCAGAAGTGGCTATTAACGATCCAAGTGTTGGGCTTGAAACCATTCAAACCAATCAATCAGCTCAAGCTTTGGCTTATCCTAATCCTGTCGCCGACATCATTACTATCCCATACCAAACAGATAAATCCCAGACCCTATTGCTAGAGATACGCAACAGTCTTGGTCAGTTGGTTTATTCAACAGAATCAACTGTTGAGGCAGGTGCTTGTAAAGCCATTGTTCATATTGCTCATTGGTCAACAGGTTTGTATTATTACACATTAAAAGCTGACAACAACACGCTCATACATGGAAGTTTCAG
>JBEIKN010000054.1:0-9379 GCA_040379725.1 Flavobacteriales bacterium | reverse complement strand
TCATCGCCCCAATGGATGACTGTTTTTAATGATGAACTGTATTTTGTTGCAGACAATTATAACAATGGCAATGAAGTTTGGAAAACCAACGGCGTTCAGACTCTTATGCACATGGATGTCTATAATGGGGCCCATAGTTCTGATCCCGTTAACTTAATGGTATTTCAAGATGCATTGTATTTTGTGGCAGACGATGGTTTGGATGGATTAGAACTTTGGCGATCAAAGGGCGATCGTGAATCCTGTTTAAGATGTTCAGATATTTTTATTGGAGAGGAGGGTGCTCAAATAGACATTTTAGCAGCTGCCTCCAACTTTGTGTATCTGTCAGCAACTGATGGCAAATCTGGAAGAGAATTGTGGGCCTATGATATCAATAGGGCTCAATGTCAGTTGGTGAAGGACATTCACGATGGAAAAGAAGATGCTGACATCGCTTTTGCAAATACAATAAACAATACATGTTTCTTTTTTGCGAATGATGGTATTCACGGTAATGAACCATGGTCTAGTCAAGGTACAGAAAAGTCAACTAAGTTGATTAAGGACATTCAAAAAGGCCCTGTTTCAAGTTTTCCAAAAAATCCTGTTCTGAGCAGATCTGGTATTTATTTTGTTGCGAATGCGATGACCAATCAACCTGAATTATTCTTGTACACATCTAATGGGAATCTTTCTAGCATTCAAGGGGCTTATTCAAGTACTAATGAATTGCCGCCTTCTCAATTGATCCTCAATAATGATAGATTGTATTTTGTGGTGGATCAATTTGATTTAGGCTCAGAAATTTGGTACATAGATTTGCCTTAATTGTTTGCAAATAAGGTGTAATGCCTTAATGCTTGTTGATGAGTAATCTTTAAGCTTAGATGCGCTTGATCTATATAATCAATTATGATTTCGGGCCATTCGATGATGCAGATATGCCCACTGTCAAGGTATTCCATGAAACCAATTTCATCCAATTCTTGAATGGATTTTATTCTATACAAATCAAAATGGTAAACCTTTTGATCAAGCCATTGGTATGTGTTGACGATATTAAATGTAGGGCTGTCAACTGCATTTGGATAACCCATTGCGGCTAAAAGTGCTTTTGTCAAAGTCGTTTTGCCTGTTCCAACTTCTCCCATCAAACACATAATCGGTTGTTTGTTGAATAAGGGTAGAATCTGTTTCACTATTGTGTCAACCTCATTGATTGAAAGCGTTTGCTCAAATAAAATGGTATCGTCACTCATGGTTTTTTATAGTATTTGAGCGCTTCAGGTAACCAATCTTTAAGGCTGTTTATACGTGTTTGGTCGCTTGGGTGTGTGCTTAACCATTGAGGTATCTGAGTGTTTGTAGCCTTACTCATGCGGTCCCAAAATTCAATGGCTTTATTGGGGTCATAACCTGCCAATGCCATAAAGATCAATCCAATTTTATCGGCTTCTGTTTCGTGTTTGCGCGAATATTTTAAGAGCGTTAGACCACCTGCCGCTCCATAAACCATGCCCAATACATCTTGAGTGGCTTGAGGGCTTCCTGAAAGTGCAATGGATAAAACCGTACTAATGCCTTGTGCCTTCATTTCTTGAGTCATTCTTTCGTTGCCGTGTTTGGCTATGGCATGTGCGATTTCGTGGCCTAAAACAACGGCTAAGCCAGCCTCATCTTGAGTGACTTTAAATAAGCCAGTATAAACAACTACTTTGCCGCCTGGCATGCACCAAGCGTTGACCGTGCTGTCTTGTATGGTATTGAATGCCCATTTATAAGCAGCAATCTCTTTGTAATATTTGCCGTTATCGTAAGTTTTGAAAAAGGTTGTCAGCGCTGAGGATAGTTTTTGTCCAACGAATTGAACTTGCGTTACCTGAGATTTGTTTTTAGCCATGCTGTGAGTGCTTATGAAATGTTGGTACATTGAGTCACTCATTTTCACTAATACAGCTTCGTTTTGCCATACGCTGTGTCGACGGTGGGTAATTGGTACTCTGCTACAGCTAAGAAGCATACTTGCGATCAAGCAATAAAATGTAAGCTGCTTCATTTAGGCCATTTCAATTTGAGCTGAGAGTCCTTTCTCGCAAAGGGCTGTGCAAAGAGGTTCAAGTAAGGCGTAGTCACCTGATTTAATGACACATTTACCTTTTGTGTGGACTATCCAAGCACATTGTTCAGCTTGACAAACATCGTGTTTACAATAAGATACTAAACAATTGATGACATGATCAAATGTATTGACGTCATCATTGTATAAGACCAATTGAAATTCAGCAATATCAATGGTTTTTTGTAGGGTTTGTGATTGGTTTAGCTCTTTCATACAACCTAACAAAGTCTATTCTTGGCGGTGTTTTTTTAACAGTTTGGCTTTGTTTTCAGTGCCTTCCACTAATCTGGCAATGTTTTTTTGATGGGTTAGTATCACCATAATGGCGGCGGCAATGCCAAAGGCAATGAACAAAGGTTCTTCGTTTTTGTAAATGACAATGGCCACCAAAGGGAATGCTATGGCCGCTAACATACTGCTTAATGAGACGTATCTGGTCGAAAACAGAACTACGACAAACAATAAAACACAAGCTAAGGCAGATAAATAATGAATACCTATGATCATGCCCAATAATGTTGCAATGCCTTTGCCACCTTTGAATTGGCAATAAATTGGGAAGATGTGTCCAAGTACAGAGACCAAACCGAATAACAATTGAATGTTGACGTATCTTACAGATCCAGGATCGAGAAAAAAGCAATAGCGCACCAAACTGGCTGCGGTCAGTCCTTTTAAGACATCAATAAATAAAACCATTGTGCCGGCTTTTTTGCCTAGTACTCTGAAGGTATTGGTTGCCCCGGAGTTGCCACTGCCATGCTCCCTGATATCAATGCCATAAAAAGCTTTGCCAACCCATAGGGCAGTTGGCATAGATCCAATCAAATAAGACAATAGAACGCCGATGATAATGATGCTTATTTCCATGAGTTTCTTAACAAGCTGTTTTAGCTATGAAAAGCAAAGATAATGATTTTTTTAAAATTGGGCATTTATTTCGGTTAACTTATTGAAATACAGTTGTTTAAATCTTATTCATCTGGGTCTGCATCATTGCGTTTTAAGAAATTATCTTTGGCTTTTTCGCTGCCTAAACGGATTAAAAACTGATCGTCACTCATTTTGGTGGCTTCGGCAGTAATGGCTGTAACCAAATCTGCATTGCTAGAGGCAATCATCATGTTGCCTCTCATGTATTCAAAATACATCCAATCGCCAGCATCTGTCATGATGTATAGGTAGATTTTGTCTCCACTGCGTTTCTTTTCAATGGCAATAGTCGTGCTATACTGTTTATTGACTATAATGCCATTAAACAGTGGCATTGCAAGTGCGCCAGTCGATAAGAATTTTCGTCTAATTCTATTGAAAGCCAAATCTATATCCGTAAATACAAAGCCAGATTTAAACTCGCCATCAGCAGGCATGACGCCAGTTGACTCAAGTGATTTAATCATTTTACCTGCTGTTTTTTCGTCAGAAATTAATTCTGCTATCCCCATTTTAACATCGCCATTTTTTTGACTAGGAGCTGGGCTACCGGCATTTTCTGCATTGAGCACTTTTAGTATTTTAGCTTTTAATTCTGCTGAGAATGGAAAGTCAAGCCACATGGTTAAGTTAAACCTAAAGGTGCTGTCAGTCGCTGCATGGGTGGCTGTTCCTGCCGAAACACAATGTACTTTGGGTGCTTGAATGTTGAAGTCAAATTTGCCTTCAGCAAATACACTGTGGTCTTTCTCATTGAATTGAATGTAATTACCCTTCAATGCATGATGCATGAGTTTATCTTCATTGCCCATAACGAAGGCATCTTTAACATCATCGTAATACATGATGCCCGTATCAGATTGTAATTCTGGATCACTGTATCGACGTTTCAAATCAAACATGATTGGATATACATGGTTACTGTCATTGGCAAAATACAAACCAATGGACAGTCGTTTGTTGTCTTTGTCTCTTGGATTGTTGACATTGATGACGACGTGTTTAGGGTCGACAACATCGTTGTACCTGAGCCATAAAGTTTCCATTTTAACAAATGAGTGCATAGGTCTGACAAATCCCATGAATTCAATAGGACGGCTTGTGCTGATGATTTTAAAGGTGCCTTTAAAGCCGATTTTTTTATCTAAATACAGTAATTTATCTTCTTCAATTCTGCCATATCCAACTAAGTGTTTATCTGCATCTATTCTAATGCTATCAACGATTAGGGGCTGTTCTTTGTTGTATTTATCTATGTATCGGTAATAGCCTGTTGCCGCTAAATTATTGCCGCCATGAATAAATGTTCTACAGTTTTTAATTTCATGGAATTTGTCTTTTCTGTTCGCTTCAATTCTTGAACTGTCCAGTCTGTCCATGTAGGCTTTTTCTCTCACAATGGCCTTGCCTTCAAACGGAAATACCCTGCTGTCAGCAACGTCTATATAGGGTATTTTTTCCATGAATAGGACGTTTTTCATGAGATCAAATTTGGCATAATGACATTCGAATTTGACGCTGTCTTTAGCATCCTGAGGCAAACCAGCAAACATTGGCTTAATGAGTCCCATGGCAACCCCAGGTTTGATTTCCATGGTTTTTTGGTTCATATCCCAGTGGTAATCATTCATGTTGCTTGAGTAATGATTGTATGGGAAATGCGTATAAGCGCCAACATCATTGGTATTAAAGTGTCCGAGTCTGGTGTCGAAATCAACATAGCCTTTAACATTATTACACTCAAAAGCAAACTTACTTGGGTCAACAGCAAAGATTTGAATATTAGCCGATGCGGCTTTACTTTGATTGCGCCCAAATACCATGTCTTGACTACTAAAATGAGCTTCTGGCCACATGAGTTTACCATTGCCATGAAGGTCTTGTGGCGAAAGTGTTAATTGTCCGTCAAAATCATAGCCCATTTTGAAGATTTTCAAATTGCTGTCCAATTTGGTTTGAAGCATTTTGTCTTTTTTAGGGTACCATTCAGTTTTGATATTTGCCGCTGCAACTAATGGATATTTGCCGCTCTCTGGCAAATCAAAACTTGTGCTTTGACCCGTGGTCAGTTCAGGTAAAAGCAAATATTCAGGGGATTTTGAGGTACTTGTCTCATAGAGAATAGAACCACTTCCGTAGAACCCTCTGTTACTTAAATTAATGCTTAAGTCTCCTTTGCCTTTGCCCTGATACATGGGTAAACTCACCTGATCTACAAAGCCTAATGAGTAATCTGGTTGAATGCGTGCAACATTTTTAATGTCTGGGAAAATGCCATCTGACACTAAGGTGCCGTTAAAGCCAAAACCAGCAATTGTAAAATTATCTAATGAGTCAATGACAAATGGATCAACCTCAAACTTGAATTTATCTGCTTTATAGGCGTGATTGTGGGTGAGTGCTCTATCATAGTTGATTTCAGACCCCCTTTCGGCTATGAAAATGGGGTATTCTGCAAAGTTTTTTAGCCCTGATTTGTTATTGGATTTGTACATTAAAATAATACAATAGGTGTTGGACAATACGCTTTCGACTTTTCTTAAACTTTTTAAGTTTTCGTCAGGATAGTAAATGACCATACTGTCCATGGTGGTGTTGTTGATTTGAAAACCAGAATAATCAAAACTAAAGTCTTGAGAATAAAAATCAATTCTACCCGCCCTAATCATACCCGAAAATTGTAGATTCTTATTTTTCTTGATGATCAGTCTTTGATCTTTAGGAATTGATGTCACATTTTGAGAGTCAGAAAAAGTGAATTTTCTCACACCCTCCATTTTTAATTCATGCGAGTTGAAATTATAGGTGATGTTTGGCTTTGCTCCGATAATACTCCCAAATCTGAGTACGTCGTAGTCTTTACCTCCGGTATTGTTTGAATTCCAATTGTACAGTTTGTCTCTGACATAAATAGAATCATTTTTAGGGAAATAATAAATGAAACCATCATCCGCCATGTCCATCAATTGTTGGGTTAGGAATTCTTTTTTAGAGTTAATGGCTGCTGCGTATTGACTAAGATTAAAAGCTCTTGTACTGTTTTGCCTGCAGTAATAAAATAATTTTTCTAATGGGTTTTGCAACAAAGCGCCTTGCTGTTTTTCAAATAATAGTTTTTTGAAAAATGTATTGGTTTCAACATAGGCGGCTTTTTCATTGTTGATCATATCAAAATCAATATAAGGGAGCTTTTGATCCCAAATCAACTGGTCTACATCAATTTCAACACCATGGTAATTGTCAGAAAAAGGCATACGCATGAGCCCTTCAGCGCCACGAGTTAATATCAGTTTTTTGTTGGCTATATTGTAGTTAAAGCCAATGTTTGGGTGAGTAATAAACCCTGTATCTACTTTAATTTTAATGGCTGCATGCTGACTCATGACTTTGTTTGAATCCAATCTAAACGCATCTGATTGAACTTCTACAAAGGGTTTACCTTGGTAAAGTAGTATGATTTTAGCTTGACCCTCTCCAAAATTTTGGGAATTGGTTTTAGCCCCTTCAATACTAAAACCACCTTTGTATACAGCCATGTCACCAACAATCCCTTTGATTTCGATGCTGGGTTCAAAACTGATGAATTTTGGAAATCCAGATTGTTTGATTTGTTCAGTTGAGACCGACTGTGATAGGCGTTCTTCAAGCGAACCCCATAAGGGCTGCTGCGCAATTTTTGGATAGACTAATTTTGCAGAGTCTAGCTTAAATCCTCCTGAATTAAAATTGATTTGGTGTTTGGTGAATTCTGCATACACTTCTGCATCCGGTTTACCCACGCGTTCCCAGTTGATTTTACCTTTGCTGCCCATCCATATTTTTTTATCCGGATAATAGCTGCCAGCGCAATTCATGATGTGGATTTTATCCAATTCAGCATCGCAATGCAAATCAAGTGCATTGAAACTAATGACGACACGGTTTTTGACGTAATTGAATTCAAAATTGTTGTTGGAGGCGTACCATCTTCTGGCTTCTGAGCGGTTAAAGGTGTTGTCTTTGAACAATAAATTGGCGGTTTCTAAAAAGGCTAAGTATTCTTTTGGACTTTTTTCTAGTAAGGTTTTGCTAATGCTCTGCCATTGTTTGAGTAATTTCTCATTAAAGGTTTTTTGATAGTATAGATCCAAATTACTGACCAACAATTCAAAATAGGGGTCACGAGGCAGTTGTTTGTAGATCATGTTGTTACTGATCTGAACGATGAATTGTTTTTGCTCTTCGGTGATTTTACCGCTTTTCCAAATCTTTATGAAATTCTCAGTACTTTTTATGGCTTCAGTCTTTTTAGAAGCTGACATATAGGTTTTGAATTCTTCAATGAAAACAGCTGGTTCAGAACTAAAGCTCGTTTGTGCTTTGAGTACAAGACCTGAAAAGAAAATCAGCAGTGTGACGAGGCGTTTCAACATGATGTAAATTAACTTACAATTTTCTTAATTATTGCATAGTTCATGCCATAAATTATTAAGAAATTATAAGCAATTTGAAGCGATTAGAAATCGCCGTAAACATCCGTCAATGCTTCAAAGCCTGTTTCGGTTATGAGAATGGTGTGTTCAAATTGCGCAGAAAGTTTGCCATCTATGGTTCTGGCGGTCCAGCCATCCCGACGGTCCACCTTGCACCTTGCTTTGCCAGCATTGATCATTGGCTCAATGGTAAATGTCATACCTGGTCTGAGCAATGGCCCAGAATCTTTTTTAGCGACATGATCTACTTGAGGATCTTCATGGAAGCGAATGCCCACTCCATGCCCGCAAAATTCAAACACCACACTGTAACCATGTTTTACAGCATGTTGATTGATGACAAATCCAATATTCCCCAAATGATTGCCAGGTTTACATTCTGCCATCGCTAATCTTAGACATTCTTTGGTAACCTGTATCAATTGTTTCGCATAGGAACTGACAGATCCAACTTCATACATTTTACAGGTATCACCATAATAGCCATTTAAAATGGTGGTCACATCAATATTTAAAATATCACCGTCTTTTAGAATATAATCGTTTGGGACACCATGACAAACCACATCGTTAGGCGAAATGCAACTGGCATGTTTGTAGCCTCTGTAGCCTTTGGTGGCTGGGGTTGCGCCATGGTCTAATACGAATTGTTCAATCAGTCTATCCAATTCTGCGGTACTGATTCCAGGTTTTACAAAGGATTCAATGTATTTAAGCGTTTCTGCTGCTAATTGGGCACTTTTTCGAATGCCTTCTATTTGCTCTTGGGTTTTTATGATGATGGCCATTATCGTTTTAGTAAATGCAATTGTCTTTGTAAATCATTAAAATAAGCTGGAGATTGGAGCAAGCGACTGCCATACCAACTAAACAGTTCTCCATCGACCAATAGAATATGCGTATTGGGAAGCAGCGCTTTAAGCTCAGTAATGTGTTTGTCTTTAAAAGGGTAGGGCTCTGATGACAACAACAACACATCTATAGTCAATTCTGCTAATGCTTCAGCACTGATTTCAGGATAGCGATTGGATTCAATTATGTGATCAAAACCGGCCAATTCTAGTAAATGATGGATGAAGGTGTCTTTGCCAATACTCATGTATGGATTACGCCATATGAGGTATAGACATCTGTATCTGTGTCTAACTTTAATACTGGCAAAGGCTTTTTGAATGTCTTGTTGTAGTTTTAATGCAGAAGGGACTACCCCATGTATTTGCCCCAGTTCTAGGATCAATCTATAACATTCTTTGAGGTTGCAAACGGAACTGACCCAAACAGGGAATTGTTCTTCTAATGCGTTGACCATTTCAAGTGTGTTTTCTTCCTGATTGCAAATGATCAAATCAGGTTTTAAATCTTCAATGGCTTGCATACGCACTTTTTTAGTGCCACCAACTTTGACCAAATGTTTGACAGCATTTTCAGGATGCACACAAAAAACAGTGACGCCTACCACAAGGTGACCAAGACCAATCTCAAATAATAATTCTGTAATTGAAGGGACCAAACAGACAATGCGCTCAATGGGTTGACGAATTTGGACATTTCTGCCAATCATATCAACCGTTGATAATGCGTTGGTCATCTGGGCTTATAAATTGCCTCTGTTGGCTTGCTCTCTTTCAATGGCTTCAAAAAGGGCCTTAAAATTGCCTTTTCCGAATGATTTAGCGCCTTTTCTTTGAATGATTTCATAGAACATGGTAGGCCTGTCTTCAACTGGTTTTGTAAACAATTGTAGTAAGTAGCCCTCATTGTCTCTATCTACCAATATGCCAAGTTCTTTCAAAGGTTCTATATCCTCATCAATGGGGCCAACACGGTCAAGAAGGTCATCGTAATAAGTGTTCGGTACTTTTAAGAATTCAAC
>JBEIKN010000053.1:0-9453 GCA_040379725.1 Flavobacteriales bacterium | reverse complement strand
TTGACATTTCGCTTCCTGCTGTAAAAAAACAATCCCGGGTATTTAAAAGTATTTTAAAACTTGACAGAAACTTCCATATTTACATACATGGCAATAAAGACCTCATAGAACATGGCATTGAAAAGGATGGGCGCAAATTCTATAAGATTTATTACGAAAACGAATCCTAAACTCAACTGGGATTTATTTGTATAAACCCATTTAAAACAATATACTTGCAATTGTAATTCCGGCCTTTAGGCTGTTTGCTTCCTATTTATGAGAAATTACAAACGTAAATTTTCTTTAATGAGACTCCGTGTTTACATAGTATACGCATTGGCTTTGATTGTATTCATGCTTTCGACGCTTTTTGCATACAGATACACTTGGTCTTTCAATCACTACCGCAACCACAAAGCAAGCATTTCCGAAATGGGTATCAAGACCAGTAGACTTACCGTCCCGCCATCTATTCTTTGTTTTAAAATTGATGCTCACCCAACAACCTTTGCCATCAAACGATCCAATATAACTGAATATGACACGTTTACAAACCATTTACAGGTAGGTGATTCCATATTATTGACGCATGATTATATCCCACATTTAGGCCATCTAATGAATGACCAAATCATTCATTTACAAAAGGGTTCAACTGTGTTTATTGATATCAACCAAAGGAGGCATAGAGACTTAATCATCGCTTTAAGCTTGATGTTTATCGGTATTGTTATGAGTATATATGCTTACTTATACAATCAAAAAATTACAAGAAAAATCAATCACATTAGCACCCAATTTGATGGATTGGGCTCTTATACCTTTTAATCAAGGCATTGAAATGGTAATATTGATGCGCTTAAGGCCAGCCTTAGCTTTTTCTTGATTTTCGTCAATCAACAAAGCGTGTTTGTAATCATTGTAGGCCCCTGTACTATTTTTAAGCTGCTCCTTCATAAAACCCCTAAGCGTATAGGCATCTGCATATTCTGGTGATAGGTTAATGGCATCATCTAAAAAAGAAATGGCCTTTTGATAATCTTCAAAAAGTCCATAAATGAATCCTAAATTATAACGACAAAAAATATGCGACGGATTAATTCTAGCAACTGCTTCATACAATTTAAGCGCATCTTTGTATTGATGGTGTTGTTGCTTATACAATCCCTTGGCATACAATGCCTCATCACTAAAAGCATTGATTTCAAGGGCTCTCTCAAAAAACAACAACGCCTTATCATTGTTTAAAGCCGCATAATAGTTGCCAATTTGCATGGTTGCGTCATAGTGCTTGCTATCGAATGTAAGTGTTTTCTCGAACAGTTGAATGGCTTTAGAGGTATCACCGGTTTCTTTGGCAATAATCCCTAAATAAAAATAAGGGCCAGGATTCACCACATCTATTTTATTAGCCTTTATATACAATTCTTGAGCTTTTGAATAATCTTGTTTGGCCAAATGCAATTTTGCCAAGTCCATCAAAGCATCGTAAAAATTGGGTTTATATTGAAGGGCTTTCTTGTATGACAATTCCGCCAATTTAGCATTTGCCGTGTCACCAGCCATTAGGTATTTTGCTCTCACATAATGGTAAAGTGGATTGATTGAATCCAGTTGAAGCGCATACTCTATGTCATATTCGGCCTGCTTGTAATCTTGTTCGAAATAGAATGTGTTAGACCGTTTATAATACAACTCAGGATTAATGGGATCAAGATTGATTTTTTTGCTGATGTTTCTGATTTCAATAGAATAGGTGGTATCGGTTTCTGAAATAAATCTAGGATTGGCAGACTGCTTACAAGCAGTTAACCCTGTGACCATCAGGATAAAAAGTAGGCAAAAACATATCGGGTAACGAAACAACATTGGTTAAAATTATCTATTTTTACCAACAAATTTAGACAAAAATATGCCACATTACCACAAAGCCGGTAAAATTCCCTCTAAAAGACATATCCAATTCAGAAAACCTGATGGTCAACTATACGCTGAAGAATTAGTCAGCACTGAAGGTTTCTCAAGCACCTACTCATTGGTATACCATTGCCACCCACCAACATTAGTGGAATCAATTGGTGAGCCATACTCAGTTGCTCCTGTTGCTGCCATTGCCAACAACATGCAAAACCGTTCGTTTTTAACCTTTGATGTACCGCCTAAAACCGATTACCTTGAAAGTCGCGTCATTCAGTTATTCAACAATGATCTATACATGTCTTCTGCTGCGCCTCAAAGCTCAATGAAAGACTATTTTTATAAAAACGCTGATGCTGACGAAGTCATTTTTATTCACGAAGGCAGTGGCTATCTCCAAACTTTATATGGTAAAATTCATTTTGAATATGGCGATTATTTAGTTGTACCAAGAGGGGTTATTTATCAAATCCACTTTAACGACAGCCATAATAGGTTAATGATCATTGAATCATTCAGCCCCATTCGTGCGCCTAAAAGATACCTCAATACCATGGGACAATTTTTGGAGCATTCGCCCTATTGTGAACGCGACATTAAATTACCATCAGATTTAGAAACCCATGATGAACAAGGTCAATTCAAAGTCTTAATCAAAAAAGGTGATGAGATTTTCCCATATACCTACACGACACATCCATTTGATGCGATTGGCTGGGATGGCTATCACTACCCATATGGTTTTAGCATTCACAATTATGAACCAATTACAGGTAGGGTGCATATGCCACCACCTATCCATCAAACTTTTGAAGGACATAACTTTGTCATCTGCTCGTTTGTACCAAGATTATACGACTATCATCCAATGTCGATTCCTGCTCCATATAACCACAGCAATGTCGATTCAGATGAGGTTTTGTATTATGTTGATGGAGACTTTATGAGTCGTAAGCATGTTGAAAAAGGGATGATCACCCTTCATCCTAAAGGCATTCCACACGGACCACATCCCGGCACGGTCGAAAAAAGCATTGGTGCAAAAGAAACCAAGGAATTGGCTGTCATGATAGATCCTTTTTATCCTTTAAAAATCACCCAAGCGGCCCTTACAATCGAAGATCCTAGCTACTACAAAAGCTGGGTAGAGTAATACATTCGAACGCTTTATCGCTTTTATACACTTTAATGTGCACTTAAAATGGGTGATTTGATATATTTTACCTATTTTTGCACCCTTTATTACTGAAAAACATTTATTATGAATCAAATTGTCTATTTAGTACCCTTATTAGGCCTTGTTGGTTTACTGGTTATGGCCGTAAAATCTGCATGGGTTAACAAACAAGAAACCGGCGACGAAAACATGAACCGATTGGCTTCTTACATCGCCAAAGGTGCCATGGCTTTCTTAAAAGCAGAGTGGAAAGTTTTGAGTTATTTCGTTGTTATTGCAGCTATACTTTTAGCATGGAGCGGCACATTGGTTGAAAACTCTCATCCGATGATTGCTGTAGCTTTCGTTATTGGTGCTGTTTTATCTGCCTTAGCAGGTTACATCGGTATGAACATTGCCACAAAGGCCAATGTTAGAACCACTCAAGCCGCTAGAACAAGTCTGGCTAAAGCACTTAAAGTATCTTTCAATGGAGGAACCGTTATGGGCTTAGGTGTAGCTGGCTTAGCTATTATTGGTTTGGGTTCATTGTTTATATTATTTTACAACATGTTTGTGCCAATTGGCAGCAGCAACATGGAAACAGCCATTGAAGTTTTAGCTGGTTTTTCATTAGGTGCTGAATCCATTGCATTATTCGCGAGAGTTGGTGGAGGTATTTATACTAAAGCCGCTGACGTTGGTGCAGATTTAGTGGGCAAAGTTGAGGCTGGTATTCCAGAAGACGACGTTCGTAACCCTGCAACAATTGCTGACAACGTAGGTGATAACGTAGGTGACGTTGCTGGTATGGGTGCAGACTTATTTGGTTCATATGTAGCAACCATTTTAGCGACTATGGTTTTAGGTCAAGAAATCAAATTACCTAACAACGATATCTCTCCGGTATTATTGCCAATGTTGATTGCTGGTATGGGCTTGATTTTTTCAATAGTGGGCACATGGTTTACACGCATTAAAAATGAAACCGATTCTGTACAAAATGCTTTAAACTTAGGCAACTGGTCTTCAATCATTTTAACGGCCATTGCATCTTATTTCTTAGTAGATTATATTTTACCAGAAGGTACTTTAACGCTTAGAAACATCCCATTCACTAAAATGGATGTGTTTTACTCTATTATCGTTGGTTTGGTAGTAGGTGCTTTAATGAGTATCGTTACCGAATACTATACTGCAATGGGCAAACGTCCTGTGAATTCAATCATTCAAAAATCAGCTACTGGTCATGCTACCAATATTATTGGTGGATTATCAGTTGGAATGGAATCAACGGTTATTCCAATTTTAGTTTTAGCGGCTGGTATCATTACCTCTTATGCCTTTGCTGGTTTATATGGTGTTGCTATTGCTGCTGCCGGTATGATGGCTACTACAGCCATGCAATTGGCGATTGATGCCTTTGGCCCTATTGCTGATAACGCTGGTGGTATTGCTGAAATGAGTCAATTACCGCCAGAAGTTCGTGAGAGAACTGACAACCTTGATGCTGTTGGTAACACGACAGCTGCAACCGGAAAAGGGTTTGCTATTGCCTCTGCTGCTTTAACTTCATTAGCTTTATTTGCAGCCTTTGTTGGTGTATCAGGCATTGATGCCATTAATATTTATAAAGCACCCGTATTAGCAGCTTTGTTTGTTGGGGGTATGATTCCATTTATATTCTCTTCATTAGCTATTGCCGCTGTAGGTAGAGCTGCTATGGACATGGTAAATGAAGTTAGAAGACAATTCAAAGAAATTCCGGGCATTATGGAATACAAAGCCCAACCTGAATATGAAAAATGCGTAGCCATTTCAACTAAAGCCTCATTAAGAGAAATGTTATTGCCAGGTGCTATTGCACTTTTGGTGCCTGTATTGGTTGGTTTTGGATTTAAAGGAATGTTTGCCGACACAACATCAGCAGAAATATTAGGGGGTTTATTAGCCGGTGTAACTGTTAGTGGTGTGTTAATGGGGATATTCCAAAACAATGCTGGTGGTGCTTGGGACAACGCTAAGAAATCATTTGAGAAAGGTGTAGTTATCAATGGCGAGACTTTCTACAAAAAATCTGAGCCACATAAAGCGTCTGTTACTGGCGACACAGTTGGTGATCCATTCAAAGATACCTCAGGTCCATCTATGAACATCTTGATCAAACTAATGAGTATTGTATCATTGGTCATTGCGCCTCATATTTCAACAGCATCTCATGGCTCAGACAAAGATTGCTGCAAAGGCAAAACAGAAATGTGCGCTTCAGAAAACCCACACATGATTGGTAAATGTGATATTTCACTTTGCGCCACCATGAGCAAAGCTGAATGTGAAAAAATGTGTGATAGCCTTGGTTGTGATTCTACTCAAAAGGCTCATTGTATGAGCATGTATGATAGCAATGGTAAATTTATTGGCCAATGCCCTGTTGACAAAATGGAAGCTTGTCATGGCGACATGAAATGTAGTGGAGAGTCTAAAGATGATTGCTGCAAAGGCATGACTGATAAAGCCTGTGCCGCTGATCCTGCAGCATGCAAAAACAAAGCTGAAGGAAAAGCCTGCTGCAAAGACAAGCAACACTAATCCACCTTAAGATAAAAACAAATTAATAGCCTCTGAAAAATTCAGGGGCTTTTTTATGCCGTTAAACGATCCAGTAAAATAGCAGTACTAACTGCTGCATTTAAGGATTCTGCCTGACCAAATTTAGGGATAGTCAATTCGTATTGGGCCTGATTCAATAGGTTCTCATTGACGCCGTGACCTTCATTCCCTATAACCAATAGGCCTTTTTGAGGCAATGGTCCTTTGTGTATATTGATGCCATTAAAATCAGCAACTACTATTGGTAAATCAAGTTGTTTGGCATAGGCTAAAATATCGCCATAAACCACTTTAACCCTAAGGAAGCTGCCCATGGTTGAATTGATACACTTGGGGGCAAACACATCTGTACAACCTATGCTACAAATAATGGTATCTATACCATACCAATCGGCTATTCGAATAATGGTACCCAAATTACCGGGGTCTTGAATGGCGTCTAATCCGATCACCCATTGGCCATTGATTGAAGAAATGGTCCAATTAGGAATTTGCACCAAAGCCAATACCTTTTGAGGGGCATTGTGCGAAGACAACTGTTTAAGTTCTTGGTCAGTCACTTCAAAGACCTGACTTGGATTTAAGTCTAAAGGATTGTTATTCAGCCACTCAGACACCGCAAACAGCTTAGTCACCTTGTAAGGGCTTTTCAACAATTCGGCAATACTTTTTTCACCCTCTACTATAAATTGGCCGTATTTTTGTCTCAGTTTCTTATCTTGAAGACCCTTAACCAATTGAATGTTCGCTTTGCTAATCATGGCTTTAAAGCTTTGTTGAGCTTATTGTTGATGTTCGTTGTGGCTTGCAAAACTACCAAATTAGTTCCCGAAGGACAACATTTATTGGTTAAAAATAAATTGATCAGTTCTGACAGCAGCAATAATCTCCTATTAAATGTGATGTCAAAGCTAGACGATGAAAAAGCTTTATACATCAGACACAAGCCCAATCGCAGCATTATACTACTCGGTAAATTTCACTTAGGATTGTACAATTTAGGTTCTTCAAAAAAACATCCTGAAAAAAGCGATTCTAGTAAATTCAGAACTTTACTGAGAAGTTATGGCGAAGCACCTGTTATTCTTGATACCAATCAAATAGAGAAATCTGAATTAAATTTAAAAAACTACCTCATTTCAAAAGGCTATTTCAATTGCGACATCACCCACAGCGTCCAATACAAGGGCAAAAAAGCAACTGTAACCTATAACATCATACCTGCTCAAACATACACGATCCAAACGGTCAATGTCTTTGCGGATGATGCAGAAATCGATATTTTCTTGAACAAAAACATGGCCAAGACCTTTCTTACCAAAGGGAGTATTCTTGACCTTGACATGATCAACAAGGAACGCAGTCGTTTAACCTTATTAATGCGCAACAACGGCTATTTTGATTTCACTAAAGATTATATTGATTTTGAACTAGATACAAGTGCCATCAGAAAAGGTCTAAACATTAGCATTGCAGTTGCCAACAAGAATGATCATGAACGCTTTGAGCGACTAAACATCCATAGCATTAAAGTCCTATTTGAAAATGATTCAGAAACGCATAAAATCACTGCTCCAGTAAATTTCAATGGGGTTCAGTTTTATTTTAATGGCTTTCCGATTAAACCTCAAGTCATTTATAACGCTTTGCAATTTCAAATTGGTGATTTGTTTAAGGCAGAAGAAATGGAACACACCTATGCAAAACTATCTGAATTCAGTATTTTCAAATTCATTGATATTGGGTTTAAAGCAATGCCAAAAGATAGTGTTAAGGGCCTTGAGGCCATTATCACATTAAAAACCAATTACAGGCAAACATTTACAATTGAGCCCCAAGGCATTATGTCGCAATTGAACCGAATTCAAAACATCAATTTGGGCAATTCATACGGGGTCGCCAACAGTTTAATTTGGACACATCGCAATCTGTTTCACAATGCCGAACTGTTTAACATCAGCGCCAACACACGTATTGAAGCGCAATTATACAGAGACACCAATACCAACAAAATCAAGCATTTTAATCCGGCCTACCAACAAAGTTTGAATTTGTCTTTGAGTATTCCCAAATCATCAATTCTAAAACCCCTTGAAAAACTGCCTCAAGTAAAGGCCATCAAAACCAACTTTAATTTGTCATTGTTGTATGAGAAAAACCCTGACTATCTCAGAAAAATCATTCCGCTCACCTATCAATACCAAATCAGTACACAAAAAGCCAATTGGTTCTTAAATGTATTTGAGATGTCTTTTAGCAGGAACGCCCTTAAAATTGACATCTCAAAACGGGCTGACAGCGCTTTTATACAAAGACTTTTTTCAAACAACTTAATTACCTCATCTGGCCTAAGTTTTTTGTATTCAGACAAGCACACAACTAAGAGCCGTTCAAGTTTTTTTATTCGAGCCAATGTACTTGAACTTGGTGGAAATATTCATAGATTCATTAGACGCAGCCTTGACACTAAACAACAAACTGACACCTCTTATCAGTTGTTTAAAGTGAATTATTATCAATATGCAAAATCTGAGATAGACGCACGTTGCAGCACGGTATTCAGCGAAAACCATTCCAGCATACTTAGGTTTAATTTAGGACTCACCTACCCCTATGGCAACCAATTGGTTGTACCTTTCGATAAATTATTTTTTATTGGTGGCGCCAATAGTTTAAGAGCTTGGAGACCGCGTACCATTGGGCCTGGCAGTTATGCAGAGAGTTCAAAAAACTTCAGGATTGATAGAGCCGGCAACCTCATTATTCAGGCCAATGCTGAATACCGTTTTGATATTTTAGATAAAAAAATTGAAGGCGCCTTGTTTTTAGATGCTGGTAATGTTTGGTTGGCTAGGAATGTTAACAATGTAGACCCATTAAAGCTGTTTAAACCAAGGTCATTTTTATTTGAAACAGCTATGAATACCGGCGTTGGATTACGATTTGATTTTGAGTTCTTTTTGTTCAGATTGGATTTGGGGATGCAAATCAAAAACCCTGAAAAACCGGTTGGAGAGACCTTGGTGATTAAAGACTTCGCCCGCAACAAATACTTCACCAAATACTCTATTTTAAATTTTGGTATTGGCTATCCATTTTAGCCCTAAGCATTCTCTCGCAATCAAGCTCGATTTTTATTTTGTATTGCATCGGATAAATTTTATATTTGCACTCCTAAAATGGTGGTCATAGCTCAGTCGGTTAGAGCATCAGATTGTGGTTCTGAGGGCCGTGGGTTCGAATCCCATTGATCACCCAAAAGCAAAAAGCCTCTGATTATTCAGAGGCTTTTTTTGTTGAAGCAATTAAGTATCAACTTATTTTCTTTTGATCGCACGCTCAGCCGCAGCAACAACGTCAATGGTATCAATATGGTACTTCGCCATCAATTCATCAGGGGTACCACTTTCACCAAATGTATCATTCACGCCCACCATTTCTATTGGCAATGGCATATTTCTTGACAATAATTGACAAATACTGTCCCCCATGCCCCCATTAAACATATGTTCTTCAGCAGTAACAACACATCTGGTTTTTGCCGCTGATTTCAATACGGCTTCGGCATCAAGAGGCTTGATCGTATGGATATTAATCACTTCTGCATGGATGCCCTTCTCTGCTAATATTTGAGCAGCTTGAATACTCTTCCAAACCAAATGACCTGTACAGAAAATTGACACATCGGCCCCTTCAAAAATGGTCCAAGCCTTCCCTATTTCAAACACTTGATCAGGCGCCGTAAAGATGGGCACTTTAGGTCTTCCAAATCGTAAATAACATGGGCC
>JBEIKN010000052.1:0-9718 GCA_040379725.1 Flavobacteriales bacterium | reverse complement strand
GTGTGTTGAATGGTATTCCAAATGTCCGGAATACTGGCAAAGAACACAAAACCTAAAAAGACTGGTGTAACGAATTTAATGATGAATTTATAGATGGTAGGTACTACAATATCTGCGCCGTTAGTGATTTCTCTCCATCCTTTATCCATGCCAAATACCCAAGCAAACAATAAGATTTCAATAAAGGCAAACACCACTAGAGAGACTGTTCCGGCCCAATAATCAAATTCGTCAAAAACACCTTGATTGAAAAATAAAACGGTTGGTAAGCCCAATAGCATTACCACTAATCCGAAGGTCCATGCGCCTTTTTGACGGCTCCATCCAAATTCATCTTCAAAGAATCCCATCCAAGGAGTGCCCATGGCCAATGACGAAGTGATACCAGCAAAAAACAATAGGCCAAACCACATCACACCACTTAACATTGCCATAGTTGATCCCCATTGCTGGAAAAGGTAGGGCAATGTTTTAAAGCCTAAACCTAAGCCACCTGTTTTAGTCATTTCAACCACTTGGTCAATGCCTAAATAACCAATGGCAATTGGGATTAAAATAGAACTGCCTAAAACCACTTCAACGAATTCATTCATCCAACCTGCAGATTGAGAATTGAGGGCAATGTCGTCGTTGGCTTTGATGTATGAAGCGTAACAATGTATTGAGCCCATGCCCAACGATAAGGTGAAAAAGATCTGACCGGCAGCAGCTAACCAAACTTTAGCATTCCATATACTCGAAAAATCGGGTGTCCATAAATAATTAAGCCCTAAGGTTCCAGGATGAATGGCATGGTGTTGTCCGGCTTTTAGTGTTACACCTTGAATGGCCAAGAAAATGCCAAACAAGATTAATAAAGGCATGCCTATTTTGGCGGTTTTTTCAACCCCACCGCTTAGGCCTTTGCTTAGTATCCAAGTATTTATAAACAAGCAAATGATCCAAAAAATGATGGCCTCAAATGGGAAACTCGCATTGTTTTTGGCAACATCCACATAGTTTCCGAAAAAGCTGCCAACAGCATCTTGGTTCATACCTTGAAAGGTGCCTACAACAGAGTGGTAAACATAAGAGAGGGTCCAGCTTTCTAAGTAACAATAATAGGCTGCAACGGCAATATTGGTAAAAATGCCAAACACACCCACGTATTTCCAAAGGCGTTTTTTGCCCATGCTATCTAAAATAAATGGCGTTGAATGGTTGTTTGATTTGCCACCAAAACGTCCCATAGCCCATTCAACATATAATAGGGGTAAACCCATTAATAGAAAACAAATCAAGTAGGGAATGATGAATGCACCACCACCATTTTGAATTGCTTGTACAGGAAATCTTAAAAAATTACCCAATCCAACAGCATTGCCTGCCATTGCAAGAATAAGTCCAACCCTGGAACCCCATGATTCTTTGTTCGCCATAAGGTTGCAATTTGCTAAACTTTTAGCAAAAAACCAATCTTAATCACTTAAAAACCTAGGATAAAAAATTATTTGAATTTTGGCGCAAGCACTAAGTCTTTGCCACCGTGGCTATAATCGTAAAAACCTCTACCAGATTTAACCCCTAAATCGCCAGAAGTAACCATGTTGATCAATAGTGGACTAGGGGCATATTTTGGATTGCCTAAACCTTCGTACAATACATTCATGATGGCTAAGCAAACATCTAATCCAATAAAGTCGGCAAGTTGTAAAGGACCCATCGGATGCGCCATGCCTAATTTCATCACCGTGTCAATTTCATGAACACCAGCTACACCTTCATTCAGTGTAATGATGGCTTCATTGATCATTGGCATCAAAATTCTGTTGGCCACAAAACCAGGATAATCGTTTACAAGCGTAGGCACTTTGCCAATGGCCTTGCTCAGTTCCATGATGGTATGTGTTGTTGCTTCAGATGTTTTAAAACCGTTGATAACCTCTACCAATTTCATGACAGGTACTGGATTCATAAAATGCATGCCAATAACTTGTTCTGGACGTTTGGTAACAGCTGCAATTTTTGTAATGCTGATAGATGAGGTATTGGATGAAAGTATGCAATGTGCAGGAGCATTGGCATCAATGTCTTTAAACAATTGAAGTTTAATGCTCACGTTTTCTGTGGCTGCTTCAATGACCAAATCTGCATTTGAAACGCCTTTTGCTAAATCTGTTGTTGGATGAATATTGGCTAAAGTGCTGTTTTTTTGCTCTTCGCTAATGATTTGCTTGCTGACCTGTCTGTCAAGGTTGCTGCCGATTTTTTGAATGGCTTTTTGTAAGGCTTGTTCGTTGATATCAATCAACTGAACAGAATAACCAGATAATGCAAATACATGGGCGATACCATTGCCCATAGTGCCACAACCGATAACAGAAATGTTCTTCATAAGCGTCTTTAATTCCTGCAAATTTAAGCTTTTAAACCGCAATTACAATTTTGACTTCGCAAGGCCAATTTTATACACCTCTAAACAGCGTTTTCGGGCAAAACTGTGATCTACAATTGGTGCAGGATAATTCAATGAGTTAAAGTTTTTTACCCATTGTTTGATGTAAATTGCTTTTGGATCAAAGCGTTCAGTTTGCAAGCTGGGATTGAAAATTCTGAAATAGGGGGCAGCATCAACTCCACTCCCCGCGGCCCATTGCCATCCACCGTTATTAGAGGCCAACTCAAAATCATTCAGAAGTCTTGCAAAATAGGCCTCGCCCCAACGCCAATCAATTAATAGATGTTTGCATAAAAAACTCGACACAATCATTCTGACACGGTTGTGCATAAAACCTGTTTCATTGAGTTCATGCATGCCAGCATCTACAATAGGATAACCTGTTTGACCATTGCACCAAGCATCAAATTCTTGTTCATTGTTTCTCCATTCAATATGATCGTAATCCTTTTTAAAGGCTGATGTCATGGCATAAGGAAAATGGGCCATGATTTGAATGTAAAAATCACGCCATATCAATTCGTTAAGCCATGTCTCATTTAATTGAAGTGCTTTAAGGGCTTTTTCACGGATTGATATTGTGCCAAACCTAAAATGAATAGAGAGCTTGCTTGTGCCTTCAATGCTGGGGATGTTGCGGGTTTCTGTATAATGTTTGATGAGGCTGCTTTGTACTGTTTTTTCAGGAAATGTTCTGCTGTTTTTGCTGAATCCAATGCTGTCCAAAGAAGGAAACTCTATGCCTGAAATCTTTAAAAAGGCACTTGTTAATTCTTGGCTAGGGTACGATTCAATGGGATGAGCTTGTAAGCGCTGTTTCCATTTTTTGGCATAGGGCGTGAACACTGTATAGGGTTTGCCATCATCTTTAAGTACTTCATCATACCTGAAAATGCAATGGTCCATGGAACTATAAAAGCCAATCCCGTTTGATTGTAACAACGCCTCAATGGTTTGATCGCGTCTAATGGCGTATGGTTCAAAATCCTCGTTGTAATAGACGTCTTGAATATCGTGGCTCGATATAAGTTTATTCCAACAGTCTAAAGTTGAGCCATGCATGATGTGAATATCAGAACCATGCAATGATAGGGCTTGTTTTAAATCATGTAAAGCTTGGTGAATAAAGTTGACTCTAGCGTCATTTTTGTCATGCAATTTGTCTAAAATGTCTGAGTCAAAAATAAAGATTGGCAATACAGGTAGCCCTGATTTTAGCGCCTGCCACAAGCCTTTATTATCATTAAGTCTGAGGTCTCTTCGGAACCAAAAAATGTTGATTTTCATGCGGGGTAAATGTTATGTAAGCAATCCTTTATGTGTTTAAATTTAAAGGCGTATCCTGAATCAGTAATCGCTTTTGAATCAATGTTTTGATTGGCGATTATGAGTTGTGCTCTTCGCTTGCCAAATAGCAACTTTAACATGAATTCAGGAATATTGGGCAGCAAGTTTTTTCTCTGCAGGCTTTCTGCCAAGGTGTTTAGAAGATCAGCTAAGGTGCATGGTTGAGGTGCGCACACATTGTATGTGGCATTGTGTGGTTTGTTCAGTAAATGAAGCACAATCCCACAGACATCATCAATGTGTATCCAGCTACAATATTGTCGGCCGTTGCCAGGGATAGCTCCAAGCCAAAGTCTTGTCAGTGGTGTTAAGCGGTCTAAAAAACCACCTTTGGGGCTCAAAACAATGCCAATCCTCAAAACATTTAAATGCTCATGAGCGGTGTTGTGAGCAGCCTCTTCCCAGGCTTGCACCAAATCGGCAACCCAATTATTGGCTTTCCTGTTTGATTCGTTCATTGACTTAGCATCAGTGTCAGGGTACAAGCCTATGGCTGAAGCTGAAATCAAGTGAGGAATTTTAAGGCCTTGAACTTCAAACATTTTGGATAAGGTCTGCAGGGCTTGTAAGCGGCTGTCATACAAGACGCTGAGCCTTTTTATGTCAATCCGTTGATCAAAAATCCCTTGTCCAGAAAAATTAACGCAGGCGCTGATTTTACTAAGGTCAATTTGAGGAATTTCGCCTGTTTGTGGGTTCCAGTAATAGGTATCAGATGTGTTGCATTTACTTTTTTGGGTAGAGAGTAAAACAAATTCAATATTCGTTTGTTTAAACATTTGAATAAGTCTTGAACCAATTAATCCGCTTCCTCCTGCAATTAATATTTTAGACATTGTTCTTGTTTAACAAAACTATTTGAAATTGGTTTTAATGTTATGAAAACAGGTAAAAAAGATTTTAGAAACAAACTGTTCATCAAAGACCTTGAGAACATTACTGGTATTAAAGCTCATACCATTAGAATATGGGAGCAAAGGTATAAGATTTTTGAACCGCATCGCACCGATACTGGTATTAGATACTACGATGAAGACCAATTAAGGTTGATTTTGAATATCTCTATTTTGAACAACAATGGGTACAAGATTTCTAAAATTGCCTTAATGGACAAACAGGAAATTCAAGACCTATGTCAAGAACTCTCTGAACACAAATCTAAGTATGATGGTCAAATTCAGTCGCTGATCAGTCAGATGATGTTGTTTGATGAGAAAGAATTCAATAAAGTGCTTTCCATCAATATCCTTAAGTTAGGACTTGAAGACAGTATGATCCAAATTGTTTTTCCTTTTCTGGAACAAATTGGTTTACTGTGGTTAGCTGGTTCTATTCATCCAGCTCACGAGCACTTTATATCCAATCTGATTCGCCAAAGATTATTTGTGGCCATTGATAATTTATCTGTTCGTCCATTGCCAAATGCCAAAAAATTCTTGGTATTTGTGCCTACTGGAGAACAACACGATTTGAGCATTTTGTTTGCAAATTATGTGATCCGTTCAAGAGGACATGAGGCAATCTATTTGGGCTCACAAACCCCATTTGAGGACTTGTATCAGATTTTCGACGTCAGAAGACCGGATTACATTTTTAGTATCATCACTTCCTTAAATAGTAACGTAAGCTTGCAGACATTCATTAACCATCTTGGTAAACATTGGAAAACCACAAAGGTGCTATTGTCTGGTGCTCAGATTGTGAATCGCAAAGATTTAAAGTTTCAAGACAACATGGTGGTTTTACCTTCTCCTGCTAATTTATTAGACTTTATTCAATCCATTCCTGAATAGGATATTCGCTCCATAGGCATTAACTTTGAAGCATGTTGTCAATTGACAATTTGACCATCAAAGCCAAAGACACCGTCTTGTTAAATCAAGTAACATTTCAGTTACATGAGAATGAAATGCTTGGCATTGTTGGGGAGTCAGGCTCAGGTAAATCTTTAACTTGTTTGGCAATAGGTGGGCTTTTGCCTAAATCACTTTCAGTAAGTGGTCGCATCATCCATACCAGCCATGATGGGATATCAACGGATTGGCTCCCTATGTCGCCAGAATTGCGAAAAACATTGGCATTGAAACGCTTTGCCTTTGTGTTTCAAGAGCCTTTGACTGCATTAAATCCCGTTCAAACTTGTGGACATCAAATACGCGAAAATTTAAAGTTATTAGGTGTAAAAGGAGCAGAGGCTCTATCCGAAAAGTTAAAATCACTTTTACAAGAAGTTGAGTTAACCGATTATAAACGCATTCAGGAGTCATATCCTTTTGAACTGTCTGGAGGACAAAGACAAAGGGTTATGATTGCCATGGCATTAGCAGGAGAACCTGATGTGATCATTGCCGATGAGCCTACTACTGCGCTTGATGCCAATGTTCAAGAGGGGATTTTAAAGTTGCTCAAACAACTCTGTGTGACAAAAGGGAAATCGGTGATTTTGATATCGCACGATTTAGATGCGGTCGCTAAATATGCTGATCGCATTGCTGTTTTTTATAAAGGGCAAGTCATTGAAACAGGCAATGCCCAGACGCTTATTAACTCACCTCAAGCCGATTATACAAGAGCCTTGATTCAATGCAAACCTAATCCAAATTCAAGGGGGCGTTATTTGGTGAGTATAGATCAAGGTCAGGCTCAGCTCGACACGGATGCTTACAATGATCATCCAAGTTCTTCTCAAACACCTTTAGTGTCTATCAATCACCTGTCTAAAACTTATGCAAGTTCATTGGGAAAAGTGACAGCTTTAAAGCATATCAGTTTTGATATTCGCAAGGGATGGTGCACCGCCTTAATCGGTGAGTCAGGTTCAGGAAAAAGTACCTTGTCTAAATTGTTGGTTCAATTAGAAGGTTCCACTGAGGGCGAAATAGCGTATCATATCGGCACCGGGAAAACATTGAGCAATCAAATTCAAATGATTTTTCAAGACCCCTTTGCCGCTTTAAATCCAAAACACCAAATTGAAACAATGTTTCATGAAGTGTTGATCAAACACAGGCCAGAATTAGACAAACAAGCAAGGATAGCCTACAGCCAAACGTTATTAGAAAAGGTAGGTCTCAATGCAGAGGCGCTGGGAAAATACCCTAATGCGTTTTCAGGTGGTCAGAGACAACGTATTTGTATTGCGAGGGCTCTTGCTGTAGGACCTCAGTTGCTGATTTGTGACGAATCGACATCTGCTTTGGATTTATCTGTTCAGGCCCAAATTTTGAATTTATTGAAACAATTGCAAATTCAAGAGGGATTAAGTTTATTGTTGATCACACACTCAATGGCAGTAGCGGCATGGATGAGTGATTATATGTTGGTGCTTCAAAATGGGCAATTGTTGGAGCAAGGTCTTACGGCAGACCTTATTAAAAATAGTCAGTCCACATACACCCAGTCATTGTTATCACACATTTAATGTCAAGAAAAAAATTAAGTACACAGCGTTTAGAATCAGAAATCATTAATGTTTTCAAAGAAAATTATGGGAAGATTTTAAACCACAAACAACTATATGTGCGTTTGCAAATCGATGATTTGCCTAAAAGTGCAGATGATTTACTGCCGGTTTTAAAAGGCTTGTTAACTGCCGGACGAATAGAACAAAAAGGGCCCTATAAATTTTATTTACCACGACCAAGAACCTTGCTTCAAGGTCGCATTGATATCAATAAAAGTGGTAGAGTGTTTTTGACTGTAGAAGGTTACGAAGATGATTTTATTGTAACCCATTCTAAAGTCCCTTTATTGCCTTTTGATATTGTTGAGGCTGAATTGATTCAACAAGGAAAGAAAAAAATGCATGCAGAGGTGGTAAGCTGTCTGAAACATGCTGAAAAAACCTTTACAGGTGTTTTACAACAGAAATCAAAGGCTTGGTTGATTCTGCCGGATTCACCAAAGTTTCAATTGCCATTTAGCATTGAGCCTCAAGCCCAGTTCAAAGATGGGTATAAAGTGGTTTTTACCATTCTAGACTATCGGAAAGACAAACATTATCCTGAGGCTAAACTGCAATCTGTTTTAGGGCTTGCTGGAGAGCATCAAACCGAAATGCACGCCATTTTAGCAGAATATGGTTTACCGTTGTCATTTCCGGCAGAGGTTGAACAAGAAGCCAAAATGGTCGCTGAGAAATTAAGTCAAGTTGATTTAAATGAAAGAGAAGATTTTAGGTCAACTTTAACCTTTACCATCGACCCTATCACTGCAAAGGATTTTGATGATGCGATTTCATACAAGCCATTGGCTGATGGAGGTTTTGAGCTTGGTGTTCATATTGCAGATGTGAGTCATTATGTTCAACCTGGTTCACTGCTAGATCAAGAAGCATTAAAACGGGCAACTTCAGTCTATCTAGTAGATAGAGTGGTGCCAATGTTGCCATTTGATTTAAGTGATATCGTTTGTTCCTTAGTGCCTAACCAAGACCGTTTATGTTGTTCAGTGATTTTTAATGTATCAGAAGATTTTAAAATACTGTCTTCAAGGTTTGCAAAAACAGTGATTCATTCTGATAAACGCTACAGTTATGAAGAAGCTCAAGAGATACTAGATCAAGGTCAAGGTTTGAATTTTGAGGTGATCAATCGATTGAATCAATTTTCTAAAGTACTCAATAAACAACGCTTTGCACATGGTGCCATGGCATTTGAATCTGTTGAATACCAATTTGTGTTGAACGAACTCAATCAGCCAGTAGGGCTTAAAGTCAAACAAAGACAAGATACCAATAAACTGATTGAAGAGTTAATGCTTTTGGCCAATAAAACAGTTGCAGAATGGGCCTATCAATTAAAGCCTCGTAAGCCATTTGTTTACAGAACACACGATTTGCCCTCTGACATAAAATTGCAAGAATTAAAGCGTTTTGTTGGGCGTTTTGGATATAATTTATCAATTGATAATGAAAACCAAATAAGACAATCTATTAACGAATTGTCTGCTAAGGTTGAAGGTAAACCCGAACAAGACGTTATTCGAAACATGTGTGTGAGGAGTATGGCAAAGGCGGTGTATACTTCTAACAAACCAAGTCATTTTGGATTGGCCTTTAATCATTACACGCACTTTACTTCGCCCATAAGACGTTACCCAGACATTTTAGTCCATAGGCTATTGTTTGCTTATTTAAAAACTCAAACCATGCAACAAGCCTTTCAAATGTCTGATGAACATTTAGAATTTGCTTGTAAACAAAGTTCTAAAATGGAAATTTTAGCCACAGATGCCGAGCGCGCCTCAATCAAATATAAACAAGCAGAATGGATGGAATCTCAAGTCGGTAAAGTCTTTGATGGTGTAGTGTCTGGCATGACTGATTTTGGTATCTTTGTTGAAATCAATGAGTTTAAATGCGAAGGCATGGTGCGTTTGAATCAAATTCAAGGCGATCGCTATGAATTTGATCAATACTTAATGCTGGTCGAAGGGATGCGATACCATCAACAATTTAAGTTAGGTGATGCTGTAAAAGTTAAAGTTATTGGTGCCAACAAGGTTAAAAGAACCATTGATCTAGAATTGATTATAGAATATAATAAACAAGTACAATATGCGAAACGACATCGTAGATACTGATATTTTTGAAGTCTTTTTGTTGAGTCATCCTTTTAAAGGAAAGCCTGACAACCTATACAATGCCATGAATTATATCATGCAGCTAGGAGGTAAGCGCATGCGTCCAAAGCTGCTGCTATTGGCCTATCAAAGCGTAAAAGGTATTATTGATGATCAGGCCTTGAGACTGGCCCTTGCCATTGAAACGTTTCATAATTTTTCATTGGTACACGATGACATCATGGACAATGCCCCAATCAGGAGAGGCAAAAAAACCGTTCACATTGAATGGGATCAATCAACCGCTATCTTAGCTGGGGATAATCTTTTGATTCAATGTTATCAATTGATCCTTGGGACTGATTTTGATTG
>JBEIKN010000051.1:0-9736 GCA_040379725.1 Flavobacteriales bacterium | reverse complement strand
GTGCTGATAAGGATGCTGGTCTGTTGGGTCTTGCATCTAACTGCGTTAAATGCAAATGTGCTGTCATAATCGATGGGATACCATCTTTTATCAAAGCTTTATAAGGGAAAAGTTCTAAGGTGTCTAACGATGTTAAGGGTTTGTCAATTTCGGGCATATCCATGTGAGAGTCCGTATAGACATCGCCATGACCTGGGAAATGTTTGGCGCAACCTAAAACCCCCTGACTTAATAAGCCTCTGTGATAGGCTAAGGCATGCATAGCCACTCTGTGTTTGTTTTCTCCGAATGATCTAAAGCCTATAATTGGGTTGTTGGGATTGCTGTTAATGTCCACATCTGGGGCGAAATTAATGTGAATGCCTAAACGTTTCATTTGTTTACCCATGTCTGAAGCCACCTGATAGGTGAGGCTGCTGTCATCGGATGCTCCTAAAGTAATGGCATAAGGAAAGCGCTGAGTTTTTTGTAAACGCATGGCCAATCCCCATTCCCCATCAATGCCAATCATCAAAGGTGTTTTTGATAAGTTCTGTAAATAATTGCTAAGATAGGCTTGTTTTAAGGCATCATTTTGAAAAAAACACAAACCACCAACGTGGTAGTTTTCTATCAGTGACTCAAGCTGTTGAATGTGTTGAGCATCCTTGTTGGTGTATGCCGCTACCATAAACAATTGTCCAATCTTTTCATCCAAACTCATTTGTTTGAGCCTGAATTCATACCATTGTTCAGGTGGAGCATTGTTTGCCCTTAGCTGCTGTAAATGCATGAACAACAGCAAGGCCAAACCAAAACATCGGAAGACGGATTTAACGTTCAAAACTGGCTTTACGTTTGTTTAAAAATGCATCTGTCCCTTCTTTAAAATCTTTGCTACCAAATGATGCCGCAAATTCGTCTATCTCTACAGCAAAACCATTTTTACCTGTATTAAAATGGGCATTAATACATTTGATTACTGAAGCAATGGCCAATGGTGATTTGCTGGCGATGGTTTTAATGATGTCCATGCATCTGGGTATCAAATCTTCTAAACTCACCACTTCATTCACCAAGCCATATTCGAGGGCAACATTGGCGCCTATTGTTTCGGCGGTTAACAACATTTGAGTTGCTTTGCCTTTGCCGATTAATTGAATTAATCTTTGAGTGCCAGCATAGCCTGGAGGTAAACCTAAATTGACTTCAGGTTGTCCAAATTTTGCATTTTCAGAGGCAATTCTCATGTGGCAAGCCATGGCTAATTCACAACCTCCGCCAAGCGCAAAGCCATTGACAGCAGCTATAACAGGGATGCTAGATTGTTCAATAGCATTCATGACCGCATGCCCATCAGAAGACATCTTGTGCGCTTCGGTGTTTGAGAAGTTGACGAATTCTGAAATGTCAGCTCCCGCAGCAAAAGCTTTGCTGCCAGAGCCGGTGAGTATAATGCCTCTAATGGTTTTATCTTGGTTAGCTGTTTCAACAGCGTGCTTAATTTCTTGAAGGGTTTGAATGTTTAAGGCATTCAATTTAGCTTCTCTGTTTATGGTAATTTGGGCAATGCCTTGATCTTGTTGCAATAAGATGTTTTGATACATAATCTGCGAATTTAATGCATTGACCTCTCATAATCTTTTAGTACTGTATTGAATTGTGAACAAATTATTAAATGCGCGCGCCTTGTTGACAACTCCGTTTTTAATACAGCTTGTGATGAGGTAATATTGTATAAAGGATATGTATTTATTTCCCATTTTAAATGGCGTTTGGCAAGGGTTTTTGATCAGCATTTTGTTGTTCGGACCTGCTTTTTTTAAGTTGATACATACCAGTATACAAGAAGGATTCAAAAAAGGGGTTTTATTGGCTTCAGGGGTTTTTTTTAGTGATTTGTTGGTAGTGGGTTTGTGTATTTTTGGTGTTGCAGATTTTATGCAAAGTGCTCCTTTTCAGAAGATTTACAGTTTTTGTGGCGCCATTGTTTTATTCTTAATGGGCATCAAATCTTTTACGCATCCTTACAAAGCATTCTTACAATCATATGCCTCAAGGGTGCCTGCTTCTAAAAATGTATTCAAAGGGTTTTGGTTGAATTTAATCAATCCATTTACCTTTATTTTATGGTTTAATGTGATGGGGTCCATCAGTTTGAAATACGCAGAAGAAGCGCAATACAAGTCACTTTTGACCGTCAACTTGGTCACCATTTTATTGGTTTTGTTTTTAATGGACGTGCTTAAGGTGTTTTTATCCCACTTGATTGGCAAAAAACTCAATGCCCGTATTTTCTTTCTCATCAATAAATATTTTGGTGTTTTATTGATGATGATTGGTGTTTTCTTTATGGCAAGGTTTGTTGGTTTGGTGATCAAATGATCCAAATATTCAAAAAGCCATACAAGCCTATAAGGCCATCAATTGGCCAAGCATAATGTTCGTTTTGAGTGTGCTTTGATTGCCGAATAATCAATGCTATAGCAAACACATAAAAGGCCAATACATCAACCAAATGTTTCGAATTGAAATAGCATTGAAGCGAACAAGCAAGCAACAAACTCGTTATACCAGTAACTAACAATTGTTGTCTAATATTTGTTTGATCTCTGATTTCAAAACTCATTGCAAGTCCGAATAGCAAAAAGCCCACATACGTTATCTTTGGCCATTGCACATTAAACTGATGCAGGTCTATAGGAGGGAGCACAACTAAACTCCATGTAATAGCTAGAATGAGCGCTTTAAACACGCTATTCAAGTATGTATTTAACGGCATGTCTTTGAGTCCAAAGACTAAACATATATAAACAAACAAAAACAACAAGCCCAAGCCGATGTTAATTAGCATGATTGGATTGATCCAAAATACCATACTACAACTGACGATAAAACTTAAAACAGTCACCAATTGATGCCATTTTATGTGCTGAATACTCCAAGCATGGTCAGGTCTTTGATGGTTATAATTGCCAGTAATGAGTTTAAGCCAGCGATAGGCATTGTATACAAAAAGCGTTAAACAAAACACCCAGGCCATATAAAGCCAATCACCTTTGTGGCCTATGCCAAAACTTCCGATGGCTGCCATCAGCGCTATCCAAATTTGACTGTGGTTTAAGGCCTTCATCTTGCAAAATTAACATTTGATGTTTACCAGTGTATATAAAATCTTGTAAACGAGTGTAAGTGATGTTGTATGTTTGTAAACATGAAAGTTGCAGTTGTTGGTGCTACAGGTTTGGTTGGTACAAAAATGTTGGAAGTGCTAGCGGAAAGGCGTTTCCCTGTCTCTGAATTGATTCCAGTGGCTTCTGCAAAATCTGTTGGTCAAACTGTAAGATTTAATCATCAAGATTACAAAGTCGTTGATGTTCAAACCGCTATTGATCATAAACCTGACTTGGCATTGTTTTCTGCGGGTGGATCAACTAGTTTAGAATGGGCCCCGAAATTTGAAGCGATCGGATGCTATGTAGTCGATAACTCATCTGCTTGGAGAATGCATGCATCTGTGCCATTAGTTGTGCCAGAAGTCAATCCTCAAGCGGTTCAATCTTCAAGTAAAATCATCGCCAACCCAAATTGTTCTACCATTCAAATGGTTGTTGCACTTCAACCTCTCCATCGGCTTTATGGGATTAAGCGAATTGTGGTATCTACCTATCAAAGTGTAACAGGCACAGGCAAGAAAGCGGTAGATCAATTAATGAATGAACGATCAGGTGTTGCTGGTGAGATGGCCTATAAACACACAATCGATTTGAATTTGATCCCTCAAATAGATGTGTTTCTTGACAATGATTACACCAAAGAAGAAATGAAAATGGTTCACGAAACCAAAAAAATCATGGGAGATGATACCATTCAATTAACAGCAACTGCCGTTAGAGTGCCAGTCATGGGAGGGCATAGTGAGAGCATCAACGTAGAGTTTCTTAAGCCATTTGAAATGCCAAATGTCATTGCTGCACTAGCCGCCTCAGAGGGTATTGTTATTCAAGACGATAAAGCCAACGCGCATTACCCAATGCCTATAATGGCTCATAATACAGATGCCGTTTATGTTGGACGTATTCGACGCGATGAGTCTCAAGCCAATACACTGAACCTATGGGTGGTCTCAGATAATTTAAGAAAAGGCGCGGCTACCAATGCTGTTCAAATAGCCGAACTATTAATTCAAGAAGGATTAATAAAACTATAATGCATTTTTAGCTATATTTGAATATCAGATTTTGGTTATTCATATGGCTTAATCTATTGATTGTACTGCATTCGCAAGCGCAATGCTATATTGTGGTGAAAGGCTTGCCTTGTAAAAATAATCCCATTCAATTTAGTGTCAATCCAAGCGGAACCACCAACCACAATTGGAATTTCAATAACGAAGGGTTTAACAATAGTACCAATAACCCCACATTTACATTCTCAAGCACTGGGACTAAAGTTATCAGCTATTCTTGCAAGTTGCCAAATGGTCAAGTGTGTAATACTTCAACCACCATTGTGATAAAAGACTTGCCCAAAGTCAAATTGAATTTATTGGGGAATAGTGTACAGTGTTTCGACAACAATCAGTTTTGTTTTATTGATTCAAGTTTATCAGGAGACAACAATTATTGCATTAAAACCATCAAGTATTTATTCAGCGATGGCGAGTTAATTACCCGATACGGCAGTAAAAATGCGCCAGTAAAAATGCCCTTCAGTTTTTGTAAAAGTTATTTAGATCCTCAAGGAGGGAATTATACCTTGACGGTTGAAATTGAAGATTGCAACGGTTGTATCATCAAACAACAAATGCCTTTTAACATGAAGGTTGAATTGTTGCCAGTTTTATTTGCTACCACCGATGAAAAATCCGGACATTGTAATGGTAATGTTTTGGTTAAATTCACCAATGCGTCACAGATTGCTCAGTCTAATATTCAATCCTTTTATTGGGATTTTGGAGATGGTTCAAAAGATTCAACGCATTGGGATAGTGTTTACCATCAATACAATTCTGGAGCAGATATGTCTAAGGGGTTTACGCCTAAATTGGTGGTGACCTCGAAAAATGGATGTCAAACCACTTTCAATCTTAAAGACATTATTGTTTACAATCTTAAGCCTTACTTTACGAAAGATAAAGATTCCGTTTGTGTAGGCGATGTGATTCATTTTGAATTACATCCTTCGGCCATGAAAACCTATATTGACGACAGTAAAGTGCGCTGGGATTTTGACCCGGGGGTTCAATATGGCTATGATGTTTATAACAGTTTCTCAGAGCTTGGGCCTCATATAGTAGGGTGTTATGTGCCCCACGTTTGCGGTCCATTCATATTAAAAGATACCATTGTTGTGATAGGTCCTAAAGCACGGTTTGAGCCTGATTTTATGCCTACCATCGAACGTTATCAGTGTCAAATTTCAGATACGGTTCATGTAGTGGATCGATCAGAATTTTACCACAATGATGCCGATTTTTTAAACGATGATAGTTTGCTCGATGAAACGCCTAATAAGTTTAAATACGCCTTCAAATACGATCCAAGGCTAGGTAGGATGGTAACCATACATCCTTACGATTATTTGAGAGCCAAAGACCATGTTCAAAGGATTTGGGATTTTGCAGATCCTTATTGTTTGCCATGTACAACAGATTCCAAAAAAGGCCTCAATGTCAATCGTAATTGCCGTTATTCTTTTGATAGTTTGGATCAACACATCTATACTAATTGGGATTCGGTTTACAATTATCTGTACGCTAAGAAACCCTTGTACTGGTCGTATTTTGAACCAACAAGCAAGTCATGTAAAAAACGTGCAGTTTGGTCCAGTGATTCATTGTATGCCGTCGTTGATTCATTGTTGTTTTATGCCAATAATGCACTAGGGCTTTCGGCTAAAGATAGTTCGATTTTTCAGGGGAAAGTGCGCAAAGCCATCATGCCATCAGGATTGTTTGGTGTCGGAACTTACGATGTATACTCAGATTTAGTGGTATATATCCCGAATGGTTCTGCCGTTAGTGTTGAACCACTCAATGGGAATGCCGCTTATTCTATCTCTGGTCCACAACGTTATAAAGTCTCTGCCAACCAACGATTGACAGTTAATTTAAGTGATACTTGTTATTTTGTATATTCGTTACAGATTCATCATGACACGCTTCTTTTGTCATCATTAAAGCCCTATCATAGTAGTGTTCAAAAAGTTGCATTGCCTGTTCAGTCGGGCGATACCATTCAATCCAATTTGCACAGGCGATTGTTTTACAAAACTGTACCATCATGCTTTAAGATCAATTTAACCTTAAGGGACACAGTGCACCCATTCAAATGCGAAAGCCAAGCTGGGGCCACAGTTGCCTTAATGCCGCCATCTGCCAAAAAACTAAGCATCAGTGATCAATACTGTTATGGATATGATTTCAAAGTCATGGAATTTAATTTGGAAGACACAAAGCCAGGCTGCATGGCCTCATTTGTTCAATTCAATCCTGATTATAAAAGCAATCCTAATAATTGGCTCTTGTTGAATGATCTGAATTATGGTGAGATGAACAGAGGGGTGTTTTTAAATTCAAAAGGACCTTATTCTGGCTATTCAAAAGAGGGACCCAATGGCGGGAGTTTTTATTGGGTATACAATGATACTGGATTAAGTAAGACAGCTTACCAGCCAATTCATGTTGGGTTAATCATTGGCAATGGCGTTCAACCCAATACTTGTGTTGATACCGTGTTCTACGAAAATTTTGCTAGCTTCCCGAGGTTAAAGCCTGACATCGTATTTGCGACCAATTATTTAGCTGAAGAGCACACTTGCAAGGATACCTTAGTATATGTAACAATCCCTTTCGACAGAAAAGATGCCAATACATTAGCGGATGCCTCTAGTTGGTACATCATTGATAATTTAAAAACCGACACATTGGAGCGCATAGATGAAACCTACTACAGAGTTGTTGATCATTGGGCTTATCCAGGTAAAAAAGTCAATTATACGGTAATCGTCCGTTACAAATGGCAGAACGCCTGGCCTAGCGAATACCAACGCGACACCATCATAACAGCAGAGGTCTTGAAATTTAGAGCTTTTGCATTGCCTGGGGTAGGTTTGAATCAACTTAAAGTGAAGTTGGCTCAACTTGGGATTGATATCCATGATGTGAATGATAGTAATATTTTAGATTTGATTTGGAATGGGAAGGGTACTATAGGGTTAAGTTCATCTGGCAGTAAAGGCTGTATAGACACAAGTGGATTTGGTCATCAAATCTTTTATCAATATCAGATTTTGCAATCCAACGTTTTGCATTTTAGGGACAGCAGCTTAAAGCCCTACGATACCTTTAGTATTCATAATATAGATGTTCAAGCCTATGCCTTTAGAGTCAGTCGAAACAGTTCATACAACATATACAGGTCAGTAGCATCGATCTATCCAGGTTATTGTAACTTAAATGACTTTGTCACCGTTGCTGTGGGATTTTCAGCTAAAATGTTTTTTTCTGATTCCATTATTTGCCGAGGTCAAACCATTGAAGCCCGTCCTGATTTCAGATATTTTAGCACTGATTCTGCGAGTTTTACAAAATTGGACAGCATCGATTATTGGAATAGTAGAAAAAATCAAGCAGGCAGCTGGCACAGAGAAGGGCTTACTATTTGGGACTATGCAAAAGAAGATGATAACTTGAGTCAACCTAATACTGTTTTCGGGAATTTTCCTTACGTTAAAAAAGGCTATGGATCATCCATTTTATTGGGGAACGAACCCAATGGATTGTATTATAGAACGCCAGGTAAGTATACGCTCAGAGTTTTAGGAACAGATAGCAATCAATGCGCCGATACTTTCAAACAAACAGTCTATGTGACAGGTCCTAGAGCAGGTTTTTATACAGACATTGTTACCCCAAATTGTAAAACCATTTTAGAGTTTTTCGATACCTCTTATATGATGGATCCATGCGCAAGTGCCGGTCAAACGCCTTGCGATAATATTTTTCATTGGACCATTGATTTTGGTGATGGTAGCCCCGTTTTAGATTACTTTAAGCAATTACCAAAACAAATAGGGCATGACTATACTCAAAATGGCTATTACCAAATCAAATTAAAAGTGTATTCGGTTTTAGGTTGTTGGGATACGGTATCACATTGGGTCTTTATTCCAGGCCCTAGCCCAATATTTACGCCGACGAGTTCAGTGTTTATCTGTGTAGGAGATTCTGTGCAATTTAAAAATTTAGGCAAATATTTCACTGGCTCATCGCAATGGTTGTGGAATTTTGGAGATGGTTTTTTTGCCCCTCAAAAAGATACAAGTCGAATTTCTCATCAATATTTGAAAGCAGGAGTGTTTGATGTCTATTTGACTCAATATGATAGCATTCCACAGACTGGAAAATATTGTGCGAATCTATTCCCTGATACCTCTAAACAACAACCCAAAATTACGGTCTATGTCAATGAGTGGGATCAAATCAAGCTATCAGCAAACCCCATTTTAGTCTGTGTGGGCGATTCTGTGCATATTTCAGCCTTATTAAAGTCTTCATACAATTATAAACAATACGATTGGCAGATCAATCAAAGCAACCTACGCAATCAAACTTTAAATTGGGGTTTTGTGCCAAATAAGCAAGGCGCTTACCGGATATCATGGCAGCCTGATACCACGGGGATGCCTTTGCCATTTTGTCCAGACTTTGATACCATTACAGTATTCGCAGACAGTGTTTTAGCTGATTTTACCATTGATGAAACTCAAAAACCCATCTATTGTTTTGATAACACATCTAAGTGGGCGACTCAATACAGATGGGGATTTTTTCATGACACAGATATTACCCATAAGCAGCTGCCGTTTAAACTGGATCAACAACAAGCTGAACCAGATAGACGCATTTGTCAGAATTTTTCAGACCATAACGGCATCAATTGGATTTGTCTAGAAGCCATCAATGCTCATGGTTGTGTCGATACAATTTGTAAAAAAATCAATAATGATTTTGAAGTGGCCATTATTCCTCCAAATGTCTTTACACCTTCAGGTAATGATGGCTTTAAGGGAACAGATAAAGAAGGCTTAGAGGGTAATAATGTGTTTAATATTTACACAAAAAATGTATCGGACTATCATCTTGTGATATTTGATCGCTGGGGAGTCAAAGTCTTTGAAAGCGACCATTGGTCATATGATTGGAATGGTAAAGTCATGAACACAGGCACAGATTGTCCTGATGGTACATACTATTACATTTTGGATTATCGCTACTTGGGTCGCGATAAAAATGAGCCCATATTAAATGGGGTTGTCAGGTTAATAAGAGAATAATCCTATAGAGTGGATTGATGTTGCATTTGCTTATTTACTCATTAACTTTGTGACATGACAAATCAGGTAAAACCTTTAGAATTGATTGTGGCGCCTCCAGCATACCATATGGTTGGGGATGGTTTCCGAGTTCATAATTTCATACCATCAGTATACCGACTAGATATGCACCGAATGGATCCTTTTATCATGATGGACTATAATTCTAAATTCATGTTTCCGGCGAGTCCAGTTCAAAGAGGTGTTGGTGTTCATCCGCACAGAGGTTTTGAAACAGTGACTTTGGCCTATCATGGTAGGGTAGCACACCATGACAGCGCTGGGAATAGTGGTATCATAGGCGAAGGTGAAGTCCAATGGATGACTGCCGCCTCAGGCGTATTGCATAAAGAATACCATGAAAAAACATTTAGTGAAT
>JBEIKN010000050.1:0-9853 GCA_040379725.1 Flavobacteriales bacterium | reverse complement strand
CAGCTTTTGCCAACATAGCAGGTCCTTCTTTTGGAAGGGTTTTAAGCCAAGTAATGGAATTCTTATAGGAACAATGTTCGCTCCACATGACTGAGTAAATACTCAATTCGGTGAAGTTTGGGGTTCTGTCCAAAATGCTAGTAATCTGGTCGAATTCTTCAGCTAATAATCCGAGCTGTTTTGCTTGTTCTAGAGTTGCTTCCATTATGAGCACAAATTTAAGCGATTATTTTAGCTTAAAATAGTGCAGGTATCAACAAGTTTTATTCAGAAAATCACTATTCAACCCACAGTACCAAGCCTTTTAAATATTCGCCCTCTGGATGAAATAAATTAACAGGATGGTCTGCGCCTTGGCTCAATCTGTGTAGAATTTTAATTTTACGATTGGATTCTATTCCTGCTGAGTATATGATTTGATTAAAATGAGCGGTATCTACCACTTGCGAGCAACTAAATGTGAACAATAAGCCGCCTGGTTTAACCTTTTTAAGGCCTTCAATGTTTAAGCGTTTGTAACCCATTAACGCATTGTGTCTAGCACCTATGTTTTTGGCAAAAGCAGGTGGATCAAGAATTACAATATCATAGGCTGTATCATTTGATTTGAAGAATTGAAATGTGTCTTCAGCATAGGCTGCATGATGAGCCGCTTTTGGGTCATTCAATGCCATGTTTTTTTGCAATAACTCAATGGCATTTTTTGATACATCAACAGAGTCAATGTGTTTGGCCCCATGTATTAATGCATATGCCGAAAAACCTCCTGTATAGGCAAAGGTGTTTAATACGGTTTTGTCTTTGGCATAATGCCCTAATAATGCGCGGTTATCTCTTTGGTCTAAAAAGAATCCTGTTTTTTGACCACTGGCCCAATTGACATGAAATTTAATCCCATTCTCGAGTACTTCGTCATCCGTTAGTTGTCCATACAACAAGCCATTTTGAGCGTCTGTATGCCTGCTGTGGGAGGCTTCTGCACTTTTGTTATAGATAGATGAAATGTCTGATTTGAAAACGGATTGAATGGCAGATGCAATGTCTGCGATGTGAGCAAACAAACCCGAACTATGACACTGTATCACTGCGGTCTTGTTATAAACATCAATGACCAAACCAGGTATGCCATCGCCTTCGCCATGCATAAGCCTGTAGCAATTGGTGTTTGGATTGATGATGCCCAAAGATTGTCTAAGATGCAAACTGCTTTGAATGGTTTGAATCCAAAAATCAACATTGATCAGGCAAGGGGTAAAACTGATGATTCTTACAGCAATGCTTCCGTGTTGGACATAGCCTATGCCTTTGAACTTGCCATTGATGTCTGTGATTTCAACCAAACTGCCCTCGTCTGTGTGTTTGATGTCTTCTGCCAAAGCACCGCTGAATACCCATGGGTGCCATCGGTCTAAGGATTTTTCTTTGCCTGGTTTAAGTTTGAGTTGAGGGTATGACATCATTCTTGCAAAAATGATGTTTTTTTGACGGATTTAATCTGTTTTTTTATGTAAATTTGTTCATAAGATATGAAACGACATCTAGTCTATTGGATTTTATGTTTAGGCTTTGTTATGAGTGTAACTGCTCAAGTCAAAGACGAGTCCATAGCTAAGCAAGAATTGTCTCGTCACATGCGTTTGCAATCCTATAACAGACAACGGAGTTCAGATTTAGCTATTGACATCAATAAGGTCAAATTGACGATGTCTGTGAATATGAACACAGCTAAAATTGAACAAGCTTCTGTTGTATTTCGATTTATCAGTTTATCCAATATCAATGTGTTAGACTTTGATTTGCGCAATGAATTGATTGTTGACAGTGTTGTATACCATGGTCAAGCCATCACATTTGCTCACAATAATCAGATTCTGAATTGTTTTTTTACATCTAGTATCGGGTTTAATGTAACAGACTCTGTTCAGATTTTTTATCATGGCACTCCTAATATGAGCAATCGGGCCTATAGTAGAACCGTTAATGCATCTGGTCCTGCCATTTCAACCTTGTCTGAACCATATGGAGCGAGCTATTGGTGGCCTTGTCGAGACAATTTAAAAGATAAAATTGAGCAGCTGGATGTTGATCTTATTGTTGATACGCCATTTGTTGCAGCCTCTAACGGTGTTTTGAAAAACATCTGGAACCAAGGGCCGAAAAGACGCTACCATTTTGAGCATCGATACCCTATTGCAACGTATTTGGTTGCGATTGCTTTTGCGAATTACAATGTATACGCACAATTGACGCATTTAAGTTCAATTAATCAAGATTTGCCTTTAGTGAATTATGTATACGCACACAATGATTTAGCTCAAATGCAGAATCAAACGGCGGCAACGGCACCCATAATGGCCTTGTATGATAGTTTATTTGGTACTTATCCGTTTGCCAATGAACAATATGGTCATGTTCAGTTTTCATGGGGCGGTGGCATGGAGCATCAAACCATGAGTTTTATGGTCAATTTTGGGTATGATTTAATTGCGCACGAACTGGCCCATCAATGGTTTGGAGATCAGGTTACTTGTGCCAATTGGAAGTCAATCTGGTTGAATGAGAGTTTTGCAACCTATGTTAATCTGTTGTGTTATGATTTTTTAAAACCAAAATCAGACTTCAGACAACGCATCATTCAGTTTCAAAACGATGTCATGGCTTTCCCAAACGGCGCAGTATTTAAGCAAGATACGACAGATGCTAATCAATTGTTTGATTATAGAACCACCTATCAGAAAGGGGCTATGGTCTTGCACCAATTGCGCTGGGTGCTTGGGGATTCTATCTTTTTTAAGGGCATACGCAATTATTTAAAAGACCCATTGATCAGATACCGATTCGCAGATCAAGACCAATTAAAAGGTCATTTTGAAGCCCTGTGTCAATGTCAATTATCTGATTATTTCAATGATTGGATTTTAGGGGAGGGTTATCCCAATTACCATTTGATATGGAAACAAAATGGCAAGGCTTTATCCATTGAAGTCAATCAAAGCAATAGTATGAACAATGCCATTGTTTACAATGTGCCAATGCCAGTTTTAATCAAGGGTAAATTCAAAGACACCTTATTGGTGTTGCCAATAGATCAATTGCATCAAATACATCATTTTGAATTGCCGTTTGTGGTTAAGGACATTGAATTCGACCCGGAGCACTGGTTGTTGGGTAAATCAAAAATCAATGGGAATTATGCCACCACGCCTAATGTCAATGTCTACCCTAATCCTTTTTCAAATCAATTGTTCTTGTGGCTTGAGAATGAGCCCATTCATCAATGGCAAGTATACAATTCCAATGGGCAACTGCTTAAACAAGCTGAAACGGCTATTATGCCAGGCGATGTGTTAGAAATCCCATTTACAGATTTTGCCCAAGGCGTTTATCACATTCAATTTGGCAATTCAAGCAACATTTACACTAAAAAAATCATCTATATTAAACCCTAAACCCTAACCCCTATACCCTAACCCCTAACTTAAAGATATGAAACCTCTATATTATATACTCGTAATCGGCATGGCATTAAGTTTTAATGCATGCAGAACAAAATGCCCACCTGAACCTGAAGCGCCATCAACAGATCAAACCTTGGTGTTGAAATTCTCGCCAATGTATGCTCAATCTCCGTTGAATTGGGCTGTAGCCTATGTTACCAATGCTAAAGATACCATTCAGTTTGACAAATTGAAATACATCTTATCCAATTTTACTTTAGAAAAAACAGATGGGACATTGCTTGTCATTCCAAATACCTATGCCTATTTGAATTTGAGAGATGGTCGTGACTCTGTGGTCATCAAAGTGCCATCAGGCGATTACAAATCATTCAGAATGACCATGGGCTTAGATTCTGCCATTAACCATTCTGACCCTACTGTCTGGGGTTTAGACCAACCATTAAGTCCTGCATTGAACGAAATGCACTGGGGCTGGGCTGGTGGTTACATTTTTAATATTGTTGAAGGGTATTACAGAAAAAACAATACCAACGCTGGTTTTTCTTTCCATATAGCCAACGATGACAACATCAGAATTTTCTCATTTGTTCAGGATTATAGCATTACAAAAGCGTCTAGAGCCGTATTCAATGTGAATGCTGATAAGTACTTCAATAATACCAATAACTTCAGTTTGGTAACTGATGGTGCTTTTTCTCATTCAGGAGCAGTTGATCCTGTAATGGATAAATTTATACAAAATGTAAATGGGGTATTTGAATTAAAATCCATACAATAATGAAGCTAAAAGTTGCCTTAATTGCCTTAGTATCTGCAGCAATCATCATTAAAAGCTGTAAGAAAGACGATGTGATTCAAAGCAATCAAAATCAGCCGACGCCTTATGTAATAGAAAAGACGCTTGGTATGCCCCCTTTGGCATTGCCAGTGGACAATCCATTGACGAACGAGGGTGTCTTATTAGGCAGAATGCTGTTCTATGATCCCATTGTGTCATTAGACAGTTCAATTGCTTGTGTAAATTGTCACAGACAAGACAAAGCTTTTACAGATGGCATGAGGTTTGGAAAGGGCATTAGAGGACAGATTTTAGGTAGAAATTCTATGCCATTGTTCAACTTAATGTGGCAAAAGAAATTCTTTTGGGATGGCAGAGCTAAAACCCTGCGTGAACAAGTCTTAATCCCGATTCAGGCCCACAATGAAATGGATATGAATTTGTATGATTTGTCCGTTAAGTTGACGCATAATAAACGGTATTCAGCAGCCTTTAAAAAGGCTTTTCCTGAGCAAAATATAAGTCCCGAAACCATAAGTAAATCATTAGAACAATTTTTAGTGACTTTAGTGTCTTTTAATGCGCCCATTGATCAATTGCACAGTAATCATGATACATTGGCTGTTATAGGTCCAGAAGCCTTGAGGGGACTAAAATTGTTTATGCAACCAAAAGAAAATGGGGGAGCAGATTGTTTCCATTGCCACAGTAATATTCCATTTTTCGGGAATACTTCGGCCACTGGTTCTATGGCTAATAACGGTTTGGATTTAGTGTTTACGGATAAAGGTTTTGGCTCAGTGACTGGGAAAGATCAAGACAATGGTAAGTTTAAAACCCCATCATTGAGAAATGTGGGTGTTACTGCGCCTTATATGCACGATGGTCGTTTTGCAACCCTAGAGGAAGTGCTTGACTTTTACTCTTCGGGGATACAATTAAACTCACCCAATTTAGACATCAACATTCTAGCGCATGGTGCACAATTGAATTTGACCGAACAACAAAAGTCAGATATTGTTGCCTTTTTACAGACACTTACTGATCAAAATTATTTGCAGAATCCTGCGTTTAAATCGCCTTTTTAATTAAAGGGGTTTTAAGGTATAAATAGAGCCAATAGCTTCCTAAAATGCCATACAGTATTGCAATGACTTTTGGGTGAAACAAGCTAATATGGTAAATGTGTAAACCTAAAAACTGTAAAATGGATTCAAGGCTTATAAAGTAAATGAATGCAAAGAATAGCCATTGTAACCAATGTTTATAGCGCACAGCTAAAATAACAGAGCTCACTATTGCCGGATGAATATAGCGCTCGTGCATTTGAGTGTTAAAATAAAAAAACACAAAACTGATGAGGCAATGTATCATCAATAGCGCCTCAAAATTTAAAACTGAACTTTGGACTTGAGGGTTTTTTATTGAGCCAAAGTTGGCAATACTTAATCGCCATAAAACAAAGCATGAGCTGGTAAAAAACAACATCAATCCAAAGTGTTTTATGCTTAGTCCACAACAAATGATTTCAGAATCCAGTTTTTGAGTTAAATCACCGCTATAGACAATATGCCAAAGGTTTTGCGCATTCATACTCACAAAAGGGAAAAAGTCCATTGAACCAGTTGCCATCAGCCAGACCCTATGCATTTGCCCTATGAAAATAAACGGGAGGAGGATAATTGCTTGAATGATTGCACCCCATAACAACCCTTTGAGTATGCCCTTGAAATCTTTGTGATATAAACATACCAATCCAATCAGTGGGAAAGAGACAATGGCTTGAATTTTAAAATTGATGGCAATAATGCATGCGACAATGGCAAAAGCAGTTTGGCCCTTATGAGCTTTTATAAGTGCTAATAATACCCAAAAAGCCAGAATGCCATCCACTTGGTTCCAAATCATGGTGTTGTAAAACCAAGCAGGACTTAGGGCGACAAGCCATGACATCATCCACTGTTGTTTAGGTGCCACAATGTCTTTGCAAATAAGTAGGATACTGCCAACATCAAAGGCCCAAGTAAGTGCCTTTAAACAATAGGTATAATTGAAATAGTCATTGTGTTTAATCAAGCCCGCATACAGTTTTAAAATATAAATAAAGATAGGAGGGTAGTTGATGGGACTTTTGTCAGCATAAACTGCTATCAAACCCTTCTTTGCAATAATTTCTGACCAATAGCCCCAGCAATAGTTGTCCCAACCGTGACAAAACTTAGGCATCAGCAAAACGCCTAAAACCCAAATTATAAACGCACTCAGATATAAGGGTTTATGGTTGTATTTTGATGATGCTAGCATTTTTTGAGGTATGTATTAATTTGTAATGATAAAGCAAATCTATGCTGTCTTTGCCATAGTTGCCTAATGCCACTTGGTCATTTGCCTGTAAATCTTGAATAGGTTTTCTGACAATTAAAGGGTTTTTGTAGGTGTAAAATTCAAACTCAGGAGCGTACGCCGGAGCTATTAAGTATAAACTGTCTTTGCCCTTGTAATGATTAAGTAAATGGCTTAACTCATAATGGGTATAGTCAAGGTCGAGCTTTGTTTTATCCCACAAGGCATAATGTTTTTGAATGCATGCAATACACAAAGGGATAATGCATGCTATAATCATGAGTGTTTTGCTGCTTGCTTTTTGCAATTTGGAATGCCATTCATGACACAATAAAGCAATGCTAATGGCTAGCAGAGGGATTACAGGCGAATCGTACCATTCAATTTTGGTTTGAGCAATGCTGATTAAAATCAAATAGCCCAAACTGCACAATAACAGTCTAAGTGAAGATGGCTTGATATTGAGTCTTAAACCAATTAGACTCAAGGGCAATAAAACCAGAACGATACTAAATCGTTTTACCATCAATTGTTCAAAATAATAATACCAAACAGCCTGGTGCCCGTCGATGTGTTCATTTAAACGGCCTAAGTAATCATTGTATAGGCTTGCCTTGATATAGCCACTTTGCATCGATTCTCTGATACAAACATATACAACCATAGGGATACACGCCAAGAGGAAGGATATAAAGCTTTTTCTAACTGATGACCAGCTGCGTTTTTGCCAGAGTGTTTGCAGTGCTATGATTGGAAATAACACCATTGCTGCAGAGCTTTTAGTCATTATGGCTAGGGCCATACAACCAATGTGAAGGTACCAATATTGAGAACGGTTGTTGTCTAAATAATTTGACCAATAATAAATGCTAAGCAAAAGCAAACAGCTTAATAGTGCATCATAATCGCCAGTTATGCTACAGTGAATTTGAACCCATGCTTGACTACTCAACAAACAGGCCATCGCAAAGGCCGATGTGAAAAGGTTTTTACTGTATTTATACGTATATAAAAACACCAATAATGAACTCATAATGCCGGCTAATACAGAAGGTAATCGGATGCTTAGTGGACTTAAACCAAAGCACTTTATACTAAGTGCCTGAAGCCAAATCATCAGAGGGGGTTTAGTATTGTATAGGTCGGCTTGTCCTTTGAAAGTGGTCATGATCCAATTGCCAGATTGACTCATTTCAGCCGCATTGATGGCTAACCTTGATTCGTCCCACTGAACAATTGGCAACTGACTTAAGCCATTAAGATGCAAACCAATGCCCCAAACAATCATCAAGACTACAATTATAATGGATACTATGTGCTGTTGCTTGTTCATGGTTTGTCTATGTTCTGAATCCAGATGGAATCTAAATAGAGTTTGGTTTGGGTGGTATGATTAACCGATTCTAAATTAAGTTGAAGTATAGGCGCTTTGGCCAGCTTGCTACAATGGAATTGGTAAGTAAAGGCCTGTATTTGCGGGCTTGGATTAATTTTTCTTAACAGTAATAAATGTAATAAGTCTATGTATTCCCCTTTATCTGTTAATAGCAACCTTAAATAGGCATCCTTTTGTTCAGTCATTTCTTGCTGCCTAAAAAATAAAGTGTATAGGACAGCTGAGTCTTTGTTGCTCATAGGCGGCAAATTTAATTGGTGGGTATCCGTCTCTTTGTTTTGATTGATAGACAACTCACATGGGTGTACAAGTCTTTTTTTATGGGCGCTTGGATGAAGTTTTTCAAAATCCCAAAATGGAGAACTGGCATACTTGTATGCTTCGTGTGTTTTCAGAAATACCATATGGTATCGTTGCTTATCCATCTCGCACCAATTGATGATTTGCTCATAAAATTGGAACAAAATGATGCTGTTAAAATAACAACCAAATCCAATGATGCAAGCCCCTATGGTTTTATACACGCGCTTTGATTGATAAACGCTGATGCTTGTGGCCACTGCAATGCCTATTAAGCCATAAAATTCTGTAATGGGCCTACAACCAACCGTACAACCGTAATGTAAATAATACCAACTGGATAACACCTGTATGATCACATAACTTGTAATGCCGATTAACAAGCATTTAGACCATTGTTTTTGAAGGGCTAATAACAGTAAGCTGATCAATAATAATAGCACCATCAATGGCGTATAAAGTGCCCATCCGCAATTGTATCCAAATACAAATTCAAAAGGTTTAGCCTCTAAAAGGTGTAAGCCTTCTTGGCCATAAGGATATACTAAAAATTGGCCGGTTTGCCAATACCAGATCAAACTTTGAAGTGCTAATAAACTGACTATGCCCAATAAGAAATATAACAGATTGAGCACCCAGTTGGACCGTATTTTTAACCATGCAGTCTGGTTCATAAAACCCAATAGGGCAAGTCCAGCTAGGGCATTGACTGGTCTGATCATGATGACCAATCCAATACTTAGGCCAAGTTTTAGGAAGGCTAAAGTGTTTTGCTTATGCAGGCAAAGCCTTTGCATTAAAAAGGTCATCAACATGATGGCAAAAAATGAATACACATGGCTATAGGCGGGGTCGTAAGTGGTGTATGCTAAAAAATTACTTCCAAATAAAATACTTGTGCAAATCAACATGATCCAGTAGTTGTTAGTCCCCATTTTATGCAAAATCATAATGAGGCATATAAAGCCTAAAATGAGATAAACTATTGCAGACAGTAAAATACTCATTTGTCGATGAAACTGAAGCCCTTGCTTGAAATGGTCATCAGGGAATAAGCATTTGTCTATGGCATAAAATGGCAGTTGTAATAAAGCAACACCTGAATAGTATTTACACACTTTGCGACCGTTCTCAAGGGTATTGATGATTGGCGGGAAGTAATCATCTAAATTGGCTTTGCCCTTTATTGTACTATCAATGAAAGCATAATTAGGATCATTGAATTCAAATATGGCTGGGTTGATGATGTAATACCCCCAGGCATCTTCATTAATGACTTTGTCAATCCTGTTGTACTTGGTTTGAACCGTATATAACTGATAAAAATAATAGCCAATAAAGGCCCAAAAGAAAACGAATAAAGGCTTAAACTTTAGTCCGCTATTGGTCATTTAGTCAATAAACAAATGCAGTTGTCTGTGTACAATATCACCATTTTGATCTCGAATGATGATGGTGTATAAGCCTTGCGCAATAACCGAAGTGCCTATTTTTTGAGAGGTATTGGTTGGGATGCTTTTTTCTATCACTGTTTTGCCATTCAAATCAATGATACAAACTGTAAAGTTGGCGCTT
>JBEIKN010000049.1:0-9998 GCA_040379725.1 Flavobacteriales bacterium | reverse complement strand
TTGTTGAGGAGCTCTGTTTCTTTTTTTAAGATGGTTTGTAAGTCTGATTTTGACATAATTATCTAATGAGTTGAATGGTCCCTTCAATGAGTTTGGTGAGCTCTGGTTGATCTGGTAATCTGTATTGGAAAATATAGTAATAAGTGCCTGATGAACATTCAGCTCCAGTATTGTTGACTTTGCCATTCCAGTTTCTTTGGTCATTGAGCCCATAATCCTCTTCAGAGTAATAGACTTGCTTACCCCATCTATCAAATATTTGAAGCTTGTAATAGGTTTCATTTTCAATGATGATGTCATATACATCATTGAGCTGGTTAATGTGCCCAGGTGTAAATACATTGAAAATCCCAAAATCTGGTAAACGATCGTTAAAGACTACTTGGCAGAATGTATCCTTACAACCAAAAGGCAGTTTGGCAATCAAGCAAACATTAAAATGTCCTGTGTCGTTGCCATAATTTTTACTCGGTTCAAACAACGTTGATGTGTCATTATTACCCAATTGCCCGAATTGCCACTGCCATGTTGTAGGATTTAATGGCGTACTTAAATTTTTAAAGTTAAAGACAGGAGCCTTGCTATTCGGATCAATTTTAAAATCTGCTTGAACACCCAAAACTATTATGGGCTTTTGAGCGGAATCTCTGCAGAAATTATAGAGGTTTTTACTGTATCTGGGTTTAAGTTGAATGAGGTATGTGCCAGTTTTGGCATACGCATGTTGAAGGCTGGATTGTTCTATGGTGTCGTTTGAGTTGTTATCTCCCCATAACCATTTGTCAAAATTGTAAGCGGTGTCTGTTAAACTTTTAGCGGTAAATAATTCGCCAACACATACTGTGTCTGGACTTAATAGACCTGTATGTTTAAAGGGCAATACAAGCACTGTTCTTTGAGTGTCTTTTTGGAATATAGGATCTGGGAATGTTGTATAACAGGCTTGTTTTTGATTGGTAAATGGATTAAAGATGGTATCAATGCCAACCAATTGAATCTTATATCTGCCTGGTCGATTATAGTTAAAGTAAACAGGATTTAAATTGGAACTTAATTGGGTTGATTTAGCAGAATCGCCAAATGACCAAATAAAGTGTTTGCTGTACCTGGATTTATTAATGAATTCGGCATACAGGGATTGACAACCAATGGTATCTTTAATGTAGAAACAAGGCTTTGGTCCCAAAGACTTAATAAAGAATTTAAAGGTGTCAACACAACCTGAATAGGATTGAATGGCTAAAGATGCCTGAATACTGTCTAATGAGGTATTGATGGATTGAACGGGATTGCGTTTGATGGAGGAAAAAGTACCCGCTCCAAATTGCCATGAATAGCTTTTTATGCTATCGATGTAAAAATTAGGTTTGAATTTACGCCATGCAGGGTATTTATTGTACAATGAAGAATCAAAAAATTGTTTCAATTCAGCACAGTATAAGGTAAAGCCATTACGTTTGATATTAGCCCTCAGATCTTGAACAAATACAGAGTCTTTTAGGGTATCCTTGCAGCCAAAACTATCTGTAACAATCATTTTGTAGTCCCTCAGGCCACCAGTTTTGAAACTGTAACAAGGATTGAATCTTGTTATAGGGGCAGAGGTATCGCTTAATACACAGGTAACATAGTTTTTATTGGTGTTTTGAGTCCAATACATGCCCGTTACTATGTCTCGCACTTGAGGGTTAAAACATACTTTATTGTATATACAATTGACTGGTTTTAGGAATGGAAAAGACAATAACTTGCCTAAATTGACCTCCATTCTGTAGCGCATGTCACAACCATTGGCAGATGTAAGCAGTATTTGTATGGGGGCTTGAACAGCGCCATAGGGATAAACGTGAAAAACTGAGTCAATGATGGTGTCTTTTGTGAATTGGAGGTCAATATTGTTTTTGTCTATCCAATTAACATACAGTTTTTCACCTTTTTTAAAATGCCCATTTTTAAGGTGAATGCTCACTCTGTATGGTTTACAATGTCCATATACTTTAAGTTCAAAGGTGTCTGCTTTTAACGGAAAAACACTTAATACTTGTTGACGGTAAATGGTGTCATATTCAGTAATCGTGTCAGAATGAAGCCTCAGAGAGTCATCCCCAAAATGTTCAGCCCAACCATAGTTTTGAGTTTCAAAGGCAAATCCAATGTCGTAATTTCCTAAGTAACTTGTATCTAAAAACTGAGGGTAGCTTAACCAGGTTTGTCCATGGTCTAAGGTGAATTTTTTGGGGACAGGTTGTTTGATGGTGTCATGCATCAAACTGTTTTGACATCTAAAAATGGTATCAGGGTTTAGGATTGGAGGGCAATTGTGCATATTTACCCAATCTCTGGTAGTGTCTAAACAGCCAGTTACAGTATCTATAATCGTAAAGAATACTTTGACTTTGCCGCTGCTCGATGAGAACTTATGTTTGTCAAACCAATCCCTAGACACATTACAGTTTTGATATTTGTTGATGTCTTTAATGCGTTGTTGTACACAATTCTGTCCATAAGGATCTGAGATTTCCCATTTGTAAGTACAATGAGCAGGGTTAATAAACTTTGATGTGCTCACCATAAAGACATCTTTATTTCTAAAACATTGGTCTTTATTGTAAATCTTGATTTGAGCAACAGGGCCAGTTACTCTGAAGGGTGCTGTTAAAGTTGTGACACAACTCCCTCGGTAGATTTCAACCTTTACCTGATAAATCCCTGGCGCTTTTTGAGTGGTGAAATAATCAATATTGCTTTTTGTAAATGGATCGTATAAATCATCATACCATTTAATGTCATCTCTGGCCACATTTTTAATTAGAGCCTCATTGAGCGAATTGTCGGAAAAGCATCTGACGGTATCTAAAATATCAATTTTAGTTGGTAAACTGTCGATGAGTAAAGGAATGATTTTGGTAAAAGTATCTAGGCAAACAGGATTAACAAAGCCTATCAATTGAATTTTGACGTTTCTAGATTTACCATACCTTACACATTTAAAATTATTGATGTGTGGCATCGTGTCTAATTGAGTCGTATCAAACAACCAACGGAATCGACCTTTGTTATTCGGGTAATCAAATGCCATATTCTTCACACAAATCTCAGCCTGATAACAATTGGTAAACTTTTGAGTGAAAATAAAAGAGTCCGTTACGGTTTGGATGATGTTGATGTCATGGGCCACACTGTTTTTGCAACCTTTGTTATCTGTTAACTCCATGCGAATGGTGTATTTGTCTGCTATAGAATAGCTATGACAGGTGCTATCACCTTTCTTGGGCAAGGTATTGGTTTCAAAACCACCATCGCCCCATACAATCAACCTTGAACTGATTTTTTGACCTATTGCACCAGGTGAACTCGTGTCGTATAAGCAAATTTTGTTTCGGTTGAGACAAGAGTCATTTAGGGCATGAAAATAAAAAAAAGGTTTTGGCAAAGGGACAACCTCAAGTACTAAGGTTGCCTTAGAGGTATTGGAATTTGTAAGAGTAGCTATGCAAGTGACTGTATAAGTTCCTTCTGTATTATATTGATGACTTGGCGTAGTGTTTGTGGAAGATCCACCATCTCCAAAATCCCAATTTGTAGAGGCTATTGTTGTTCCGCTAGGTGGCGTAAAACTAAAGCTACCAATGCTTCCAAGGCAGATGATTTTAGGGCCATTGATGTTTTGCGCCAAAATGGATTGAGCCAGGATAAAAATCAAACAGGCCAAAATGGACTTCATGAAGGACATATCTTCAAAGATAATCAATTCAGTAGCTAATCCATAAACTCATAAATAAAATTGACAAGCGTCTGATTTTGAAGCAATAAAAAATTACTTTTGCATTGAAATGGGCATGCATCAGACCAATATCAATGCAATGGCTTCAGCGGCTAAACTTTTGGGCGTTGAGCATGTCGTAATCTGCCCTGGTAGTAGAAATGCGCCTTTGGCCATGGCCTTTTGGAGGCTAGAGGCTTTCAATTGTCATTCGGTTGTTGACGAACGTTCGGCCGCTTTTATGGCATTAGGAATGGCCAAGCAAACTTTGAAGCCTGTGATCCTAATGTGTACTAGTGGTTCTGCATTGGTGAATTTTTATCCTGCGGTACTGGAGGCCTTTTACAGTCAAATTCCTTTGATCATTTTATCTGCAGATAGGCCACCAGAATGGATTGATCAATGGGATGGACAGGCCATTCATCAGGCGTGTATTTTTGGTAAACATGTCAAAGGATTTCTTTCTACACCCGCAGAAGATGACTCTGACCCCAAGACCTTCTTTCAATGTATGGAGCAAGGGCTCAAAATCAGTATGGATGATACTCAAGGCCCCTTTCATATTAATGTGCCTTTAAGAGAACCTTTATATGACCATGTATTATCCACATTTGATTACCCAGTTTTTGAATTAAACTATGCTTTACCTTCAAAAAACAATAGAATCACATGGCCTGATTACACAAAAGACTGTCAGCGCATACTGATTGTTCATGGAGCTGATCATACACATTCTTCAGATCTTAAAGACCTGGGATGTCCTGTGTTTTCTGACTTGATTTCCAATAAATGGTCTCAGTGCAATGTTTTAGAATGGGAAAAAATCCTCATGTTGACGGATGATTCAACCCAGTCCAATTTACAAGCAGACCTTTTGATCACAACGGGTAAAATGCTTATCAGTAAATCCTTAAAACAGTTTTTAAGAAAGTATCAACCTAAGCATCATATTCACATTAGTGAGAACCACTATTGTGCGGATCCATTCCAAACAAAGCCCATTCATTTGAACATGAGTTGGGAACATGCACAGTCTTCTTGGCCTTTTCAGGGTGATAATACTTATTTAAATCAATGGTTGGAGCTCAATGAAAAGGCTAAGACCTATTCGTTAATAGATCATCAATATGGTTTAACAGAGCCTAATGCACTTGACTTTATTTTAAAACAATTACCCTCTCAAGACTTGGACTTACATCTGTCCAATAGTATGTCTGTAAGATGGGCTTCAATGCTATTGCCTAACATGCAGAACAATTGGCGTATACAGGCCAACAGAGGCGTAAGTGGAATAGATGGTTGTACCTCAACGGTAATAGGGATGGCCAAGGTGTCAGATCAATTACAGTTCCTTATTACAGGGGATTTAGCTTTTGCTTATGATAACAACGCTTGGTTTCAGACTAAGTTGCCAACAAATTTGAAAGTAGTCGTGTTTAATAATTTTGGCGGTGGCATCTTTGATCAAATCGAAGGACCTAGTAAAATGCCAGAAAAACATTTGATTCAAACACCACATACGTTTAACTTCGAACAGCTTTCTAAGCATTACCATTTACAATACTTTTGCATAAAAACAATGGCTCAGTTACAACAACTATGGGCGGAATTTATTCAGGCTAAAGGACCAGCGATTTTAGAAATTCAAACCAATAATTCAGACAATCACAAACAATTAATACAATTTAAATCTTATACGATATGAGTCAAAGAGCATGGCAAACCATTAAACAGTACGATGAAATCTTATTCGAGTATTTCGAAGGTATAGCTAAAATTAGTATCAACAGGCCACGTTACCACAATGCCTTTACCCCTAAAACCAATATTGAAATGATTGATGCTATGGATTATGCCCGAGAGCATCCTGATATTCAAGTGGTGGTTTTAACGGGTGTTGGTAAAGATGCTTTTTGTAGCGGAGGTGATCAGAACATCAAAACCATTGGCGGATATAAAGATGAACATGGTGTACCTAGACTCAATGTTTTAGATTTGCAAAAACGCATCAGATCTCTGCCTAAGCCAGTAATCGCCATGGTGAATGGATGGGCAATAGGAGGTGGGCATGTATTGCATGTTGTTTGTGATTTATCAATCGCTAGCGAAAACGCACGTTTTGGTCAGACCGGACCTAGAGTGGGTAGTTTTGATGGCGGATTTGGTAGCAGCTATTTAGCGAGAATTGTTGGTCAGAAAAAAGCCAGAGAGATTTGGTTTTTGTGCAGACAATACAGCGCTCAAGAAGCCTTAGATATGGGATTGGTCAACAAAGTAGTGCCTCAAGATATGCTCGAAGATGAAGTGGTTCAATGGTGTCATGAAATGATGTTATTAAGTCCAATCGCTCTTAGAATGATTAAGTATGGCTTGAATGCTGAGTTAGATGGTCAAGCGGGTATTCAGGAGTTGGCAGGTAGTGCAACCTTGCTCTATTACTTTACCGATGAAGCTCAAGAAGGCCGAAATGCCTTTATTGAAAAACGCAAACCAGACTTTAAAAAATACCCTAAATTTCCTTAAGCCTGATTGGCTTTTTGAGTCAGTTCAGTTCTCAGTTGCTCGCTGGTTTTTGTCGATCCATCAGGACTCCAACCTGGTGGTTTTAAGAGGTATTTTATACGCTGAATTATAGGTTGGTGTTTGCCTAAGTCCTTGAATAATTTTCGCCATTCATAGAACATAACAGTAATTGGGTTAAACGATTCAATTTTACTGGTAATGCCATAAACTGGTTTTTCTGTTTCTGCTTGGTAAGTGCCAAAAAATTTATCCCAAATGATCAAAACTTGTCCCATGTTTTTATCTAAATAAATCACATTGCTGGCATGGTGAACCCTATGGTGAGATGGGGTTACAAATAGAGCTTCATACCATTTTGGTAATTTGCCAATCAGTTCTGTATGCAAAAAGAATTGGTAAACTTGGTTGACGGCATACATGAACATTATACTCATACCATCAAAACCCAATAATGCTACCGGGATGTAAAATACATATCGGTATAATGGTTGTAAAGTTGAAGACCTTAAAGCAACTGTGAAATTGTAATGCTCACTGCTGTGGTGATTGCTATGCACAGCCCACAAGGTTCTGTTATAATGCTCGGATCGGTGTAACCAATAAAAACAAAAGTCTTGTCCGATGAATAAGATCAACCAAGCTAAAATAGGGTATAACTTTAAGAGATCACTTTGCCAAAGTGCATGGGCATTACACCAATCCAAAATGCCCAAGGTTAGGAATTTGAATCCAAAATCAAACAGAGCGCCTATGACACCCAATGATAAACTCACGACACTGTCTTGCCATTTGTAATTATTCAATTGACGTTGTTTGCCCAGATAGATTTCACTCCCAATAAAGAGCAAATACATTGGAAAGCTGATGTACATTAAAAAGACTTCTTTACTCATAATAAGGTCTGTTTTTCTGTTTGTTCATACACATGGTCTTTTAACCATGGACCATTTTTAGCAATACTTGTTGCCAATACATCGCAACGTTCATTTTCTATGTGGCCTGCATGTCCTTTGATCCAGTGGATCTTTACTTGTAAGGCCTTGGCTACCTGCCAATAACGCAGCCATAAATCAGGGTTTTTTTTGTCCTTAAAGCCAGTTTTGATCCATTTATCTAACCATTTTAGTTGGATGGCATCATGAACATATTTAGAGTCCGTATAGACGTTTATGTGGATGTCTGGTTTTTTAATGCTTTCTAGCGCCACTATAACCGCTAACAATTCCATTCTATTGTTGGTGGTGTGGGCAAAACCTTGAGCCATTTCTTTTACTGCTGATCCAAATTTCATGACTATGCCATAGCCGCCTTTGCCAGGATTGCCTAGAGCTGCACCGTCAGTGAATATGTTCAGTACTTTATTCATGAAATTGCTTCAGCCACAACAAAGGTACTGCCTCCTATAAATATCATATCCTGATCCTTAGCATGAGATTTGGCCGCTGCGATGGCTTTCTGAACAGTGTCGAATGCTTCGCCAATTAAGCCATGTAGTTCTGCTTTAGCTTTTAAATTGCCAGCATTCTCTGCACGCATTAATTGTGGTTGACAGAAATAGTAATTGGCCTTTTTAGGCAATAAACTTAATACAGCATCTTGGTCTTTATCTTTCACCATGCCGATGACCATGTGCAAGTTTTGGTAATCTTGTTTTTGAATTTGTTGAGCAACGATCTGTATGCCGTGCGCATTGTGAGCCGTATCAGCTACAATCAGAGGATGCTGACCAAGAATTTCCCATCGGCCTCTAAATTGAGTGAGTTTTTGAACCTGCATCAGCGCCTTTGCAGTTTTATAATCTTCAATAGGGTAATTCAATGTTTTTAAAATATCTAAAGCCTGTAAAACAGTAACACTGTTTTGTTGCTGATAATCTCCAAGCAAATCCAAATCTAAACTGGTGTTATAAAACAAAGGGTTTTGATCTGCAAATACGATTGTGGCATTCACATTGTTTGCTTTATCTGTAAAGACCGATTTAGTTTCAGCGTGTGTTTCTCCAATGACTACTGGGGTATTTGGTTTGATGATCCCGGCTTTTTCAAAAGCGATTTCAGGCAATGTATTTCCCAATAAATCAGTATGATCCAATCCAATATTCGTAATGATAGATAATAGGGGTTGAATAACATTGGTACTATCCAGTCTGCCACCTAAACCAGTTTCTATAATAGCTATTTCAACAGCATGCTTTGCAAAATGATGAAAGCACATGGCCACAGTGAGTTCAAAAAAGGATGGTTGAATAAGATCAATATGAGGACGTATTAGTTCAACAAAATCAATGACCTCTTGTTCTGAAATCATGACGCCATTAATTCTAATGCGTTCTCTGAAATCAATTAAGTGAGGTGAGGTATACAAACCTGTTTTGAAGCCATGCATTTGTAGCACTGCACTGAGCATATTGCTTGTACTGCCCTTGCCATTGGTTCCGGCAATATGAATGGCTTTAATTTGTTTTTCTGGATGCCCTAAAACAGCACACAAAGCAATAGTGTTTGTTAAGTCTTTTTTTATAGCCGATTTGCCATCGCGACTAAAATAGGGGAGTTTTGAATACAAAAATTCAATGGTGGATTGATAATCCATCTGAAATTATTTCAATTTGAATGTAAATGTAATGGTACCTTCAACACTTACAGGATTGTCGGCCGCATTAAAACTTGAACTTCTTAAATAATTAATCGCTACTTTTTCTAAACAATCAGAACCGCTAGAACGCGGGCTTACATTGTCGTAACGAATACTGCCATTTGGCATAAGGGTTACTTCAAGTATCACTTTGCCTTCTTCGTTGCAATTATTTTTGCCATTGCCCAAATAAAATTTTCTGACACCAAATGAGTGAGATGTGCCTATGCCACCATTGCCTCCTGCTAAAGTACCATGAGGATCGCCGCCTTGTTTGCCATTAGGGTCACCTTGAGCGCCAAAGTTAGGGCCATCACCCGCTGCTGATGCTTTTTGGTTTTGTTTGCCAGATTTAAGACTGCTTAATAAGTCATCTTCTTTTGGTGTCTGATTAGGGTTTTGAGGTGTTTGTGCTGTTTTTTCAGGGCTGCTTTTTTGAGCGACAGCATCTTGATCATTGGTTTGCTCATATGACTCAGGCATACTTAGCTTAGGAACGCTTGGGGCTGATTCTGCAACAATTGGCACTTCTTCAGGCCCACCATTATTTGGATCTCCTAAACTAACCGCTACAGAGCCTTTGTCATTTAATACAGGCGCCAATTCATAGTGAAAGTTATAGAACCAAAAAATCAGTAATAACAGTATGCAAATAATACTGGTGGCAATGCCTGAAATGATTCTGTGTTGTCTTTCAATTTCTGGAGTCATAACTATTTTACATTTTCTTTTTCTAAAGCTAAAACCACTTTAGCACCTGAGCGATTCGCGATGCTGACAAGTTCCATGACACGTTCATAAACAACAGATTTGTCGGCATGAATGCTCACAGCTGCGTCGGGTTTTTTGCTTAATTCCTCCTGAAGCACAGAAGGTAAATCTGAAAAAGCAACATTTGTATGATTATCAATGGCATATTGGCCATTGGCATTTAAAAATATTCTAACAGGTTGTTTGATTTGAACCGCATCATTAACACCCTTAGGTAATAACACTTTTAAAACAGGTTCTCGCACAACAGTCGAAGTCAGAATAAAGAAAATCAATAACAAGAAAATAATATCGGTCATACTGGCCA
>JBEIKN010000048.1:0-9999 GCA_040379725.1 Flavobacteriales bacterium | reverse complement strand
TTTGCTTTTGCCCATTGTTCCGAAAAGCTGACCAAGGCTTTCCCTATCCCTTTGCCTTGAAAAGCATTTTGGACGGCAACTTGACGCATTTTTAAAGTCGTATTATTTGGTTTCAACAATAGCACTGCGAGTACTTGATTTTCGTGAACTGCAGCAATGTGGACTTGTTGATCTTCGCCATAAAGATCTTGATCTGTAAAGGTTAAACCCAAAGGTTCTCTTAAAATTTGGTAACGCAATTCTAAACTTAATTGTTGCAATGAAGAACCATGCTCTAAAATTTTGCATTCAAACCTTGGCTGTTCATTTATATTTGTTTGAGTGTTCATTTTTATGCAAATTTGGACAATATTTAAGAGTTTACCATGAAATACTTATTGATCTGCATGACTGCACTTCTATGTGCCCAAGCGAATGCTCAAGACACTTTGAGAAACAAAAAAAATGGCGGTTATTTATTTAAAGTGATCGCTAATCATGATGCACAAGATGTACAAGATCAGAGCAGAACAAGTACTTGTTGGAGTTTTTCAAGTTTGTCATTTTTTGAAAGTGAATTGATGAGAATGGGAAAAGGTAAATTCAATTTGAGTGAAATGTTTGTTGTTCGAAACGCTTATTTAGGCAAAGCAGATATGTATGTCCGTATGAATGGCCTTCATAATTTTGGACCAGGTGGTGCATTTTTAGATTTACCATGGGTCATTCAACACTATGGCATTGTTCCAGAATCAGCCTACAAAGGATTGAACTATGGATACGACAAACACAATCATGCAGAAATGGATGCGGTATTAAAGGGCATTGTTGATGCTGTCAAAAACAATCCTCAGGGTAAATTGACGTCGGCATGGAAACCAGCTTTTGAAGGGGCTATAGATGCGTATTTAGGTGCAGTTCCAAAAACATTTACAGTAGACAATAAAACATACACACCGCAATCATATGCGCAATTTTTGGGTTTAAACATGAATGATTATGTATCATTAACATCGTTTACGCATCATCCATACTACAGTAGTTTTGCTATTGAAGTTCAAGACAATTGGGCGATGATGCAAAGCTATAATTTACCTCTTGACGAACTTCAAGCCGTGGCAGAAAAATCACTAATGAATGGGTACACATGGGCATGGGCTGCTGACGTAAGTGAAAAAGGTTTTTCTTTTAAAAATGGCGTTGCCATAGTGCCTGTACATGATTCATTGATAACACAAGTTGGCAAAGACAACAAAGCCTTTAACGATGCTGGTGCTCACCGCTCTGGTTCTGCCTTTGACAAACCTATGTCAGAAAAAACCATCAACGATAGTTTAAGACAAATTGCTTTTGACAATTATCAAACAACCGACGACCATGGTATGCATGCAACTGGTTTGGTTAAAGATCAAAATGGCAATGCGTATTTCAAAATAAAAAACAGCTGGGGAACAGGCAATGATTGCGGCGGATATTTGTATTGCTCTATGCCCTATTTTAGATATAAAACACTCAATATCTTCATTCACAAGAATGCCATACCAAAAGATATCGCAAAAAAATTAGGCTTAAATTAATCCTAAAGATCAGCAAATGATCAGCATTGAAAAAGCATCCATAGAAGCATTGGATGACTTAGCCGCTATGGCTAAAACAATTTGGTTAAACTACTATATTGATATCATCAGCATTGATCAAATTCAATATATGCTGAATAAATTTTATAGTCAAGAAGCATTGCTTGAACAAATAAAAAACAATCAGCAATTTAATTTCATCTTATACAATCAACAAAGCATTGGATTCATAGCATACACCATACAAAATGACAATACCTGCTTCATAAACAAGTTCTATTTACTATCTGAATACCAAGGAAAATCATACGGTAGTCAATGTATCGATGCACTTGAAAAACAAATTCAAAAAGAAAATTCAAATGCCATTTCAGCATTTAAATTAACAGTCAACAGACAAAATTTTAAAAGTATAAATTTCTATTTTAAGAATGGTTTTACAATTGAAACAGTGGCTGATTTTGATATTGGCAATGGATTTGTAATGAATGACTTTATTATGAAGAAGCTTTTCATAGCTTGTTAATTTTGTTCGAAATCACATCATTCGCAAGATTGTTTATTCACATTAAAAGTTAATTCTATAGTGTAAAATTTTTGTTTTGTAAAATTTTTAGTCAACTAATTTGACCTTTTTTAAAACGATTTTTTGATAAGTTGTTAATAGATAATTTATAGCATTCACAATAGTTTCAGAATGTTCTATATTTTTGAAGTGATATATTGAATAAGTGAAAAAAGAACAATTGGTTAAAAACGATTTTTTAATTGTATCGAATGCAGGACACAAAGGTAGAGGTGTGTTTACATCTAAAGTTTTAAAGAAAGGTGATCTTATTGAACTTTGCCCTGTAATCGAGTTGACGCGTAAAGAACATCAACAACTTGTAGGACATATTTTAGAGAACTATACTTTTGTTTGGAACTCTAGAAAAAAAAGTGTGGCACTGCTACTTGGATTTGGATCTTTATACAACCATTCGAAAAAATCGAATGCAGATTACAACATAAATTTAAAAACAGGCATGATGGAATTTACAGCGCTTAAAACAATCAAGACTGGTGAAGAAATCACCATTGATTATGGCGACATGCATGCCGATCTCAATTAAAAAACCCATTAATTAATATATAATATGGCAACAACCAAAAAACCAGCTGCTAAAGCAAAAGCTACTAAAGCAGCACCGAAAGCAAAAGCTAAAGCAAAAGCTGCTCCAAAAGCAAAAGCTAAAGCTGCTCCAAAAGCAAAGGCTAAAGCGAAAGCTGCTCCTAAAGCAAAAGCTAAAGCTAAAAAATCAGCTAAAAAGAAGTAATTCTTTAACTGTTAACCTCTCTAAAAAACCGTATCAATTGATACGGTTTTTTTTATGGCTATTGGTGGATAGGTGGTGGAATAACTTTAAGTGCTTATCTATACATTTGTCTTAAAATAAACATGTTTGGCGACTACGACGATAACGAAATGGAGTATGACGACATGGCCGCTAAAGAGCGCGTTAAAGATTGCCTCGAAAGATTCAAACTTTTAGAGCAGGATGATTCTGTTTATTTTTCTGAAGATGATATTGAAATCCTTTCCAATCATTTTTTCTTTTCAGGCCAGCATCAAAACCACATTAGAATTGTAGACCATGGCCTAATGCTCTATCCAAACAAATCCAGTGTTTTAATTGAAAAAGCACACATTCTATCGCATGAACATGCCTATGAAGAAGCGCTTGATTACATAAAAACCGCTAAATTGTATGAGCCTTATAATTCTTTTATACTTAAGATAGAGGCAGAAACATTGCTTGAATTAGACAGAATCACTGAAGCAGATGAATCATTTCAGCTTGCTATAGAATATTCTGAATTTGAAGAGGAAGAATTTGTAGTAGATATTTATACAGCCTATGCTCAAATGTTGTGTCAAAACAACAAAATTAAATTGGCCAATCAATTGATTGAAAAAGCCATATTGCGCTATCCTAAAAACGAATCTTTGTATGAGCAATTAGCCTTTAACTTTATTGCAATCAATCAATACGACCAGGCAATTGTTTATTTTAAACAACGCATAGATGCCGACCCTTACGATCATTTCAGTTGGTTTAATTTAGGTAAATTTTACGAAATCACTGGCAATAAAAACGATGCTGAATCAGCGTATGAATATGCGACATTATCGAGTAAAGATGCTAAAAATGCGCACTTTAATTTAGGGGCTTTATACGAAGAAAAAGGCGCTTACCAAATGGCTGTAGATCATTTTCTGTCTTCATTTAAAGACCAAGATGATTTATACCCATACGTATGTGCTGCTCGCTGTTACATCAAATTTGAAGACCCTATTAGAGCGCGCTATTACCTTGATCAAGCCAAAGAAATGGAAAACCTCATTTCAGAATATCTTTTCTTAAAAGGTAAATCGTATATGCTTGAGCAGGATTATCGCAAAGCAGGTGTATTTTTTAACAGCGTATATAAACTTGATAAAGAAGATTTTGAAAATATTTTTTGCTTGTTCCAATGTCTGGCTTTTAACTTAGAGTACTTAAAATTAGAACATATTTACTTTAACATTAAACGAGTATCGCCTAATCTAATCTTGCAACATTGGGTTGAGTTGGCGGGGTTTTTCTTTAGAGAATTGTATTCAGATTTACTCGAAGACATCTTTCAAACAATCGATAAAACAAAGAACTATCAGGAAGACTTAGACATTGTCCATAGTGCAATTAATTTTATTGAAAGCCCAAGTAAACAAAACAAAGAGCGCTTGCTTTCACAATTAATCCATAACTTTGAAGACGGAATCGATACCCTAAAATGGTTTGATCCAACATTATTAATAGACGAAGACATACATCAACTCATCATTATTTATCAGAATCAAAGCAATGAATAAGGAGATATTTAACATTACAAATTTACCTGATAGAACCTCAAAGCCACGCGAGAGTGGATTGACCATGGTTATGGATAAAGGTTTAAGTTTAAGAGAGGCAGAAGGCTTAATTGAGAACGGTCACCATTTGATTGACTTACTCAAATTAGGGTTTGGTACCGCTGTAGTTACCCCACAATTGAAAGAAAAAATAAAATTATACAAAGACGCTGGTTTCAAAGTGTATTTTGGGGGTACCTTATTTGAAGCCTATGCCATTAGAAATCAGTTTGACGATTACCGCAGAGTACTTGATACCTTTGGGATTGAACATGTAGAAGTGAGCGATGGATCTATGGAGATAGCTCATGACATTAAGTGTGAATACATCAGAACTTTAGCAAAAGATTATACGGTCATTTCTGAAGTTGGTTCTAAAGATGCTGAAAAAATCATACCACCATATGAATGGATTGATATGATGGAAAAAGAAATTCAGGCAGGGGTATGGAAAGTGATTGCAGAAGCCAGAGAAAGTGGCACTGTTGGCGTTTTTAGAGGATCTGGAGAAGTAAGATCAGGTTTAGTTGCTGAGATCATCCGAAAAATTCCACTTGAAAAAATCATTTGGGAAGCGCCACTTAAAGCACAACAAGTTTGGTTCATTAAATTATATGGTGCTAACATCAATTTAGGCAACATAGCTCCAACTGAGCTAATAGCTTTAGAAACGTTAAGATTAGGCTTAAGAGGCGATAGTTTTAATTTTTTTTTAAACGCATAAACCATGTTAGTCGAACAAATCAACAAAGACCTCATTGATGCCATGAAGGCTAAAGATGAAGTTAAACTTAGGGCTATAAGAGCGATAAAATCAGCTTTTCTATTGGCTGGAACAGAAACTGGTAGCAAAGACATCAACGATGAAACAGCCATTAAAGCCATGCAAAAAATGGCCAAGCAAAGAAAAGACAGCATTGACATTTTCTTAAAGGAAAATCGTCAGGATTTGGCCACCAAAGAACAAGAAGAATTGTCTGTTATTGAACAATATTTGCCTCCGGCAATGTCTGAAGAGGCATTGATTGAAGCCCTAAAAGCTATCATTGAAAGTACAGGTGCAAGCAGCATGAAAGATGTTGGCAAGGTAATGCCTGTAGCCATGAAAACCCTGGCTGGCAAAACCGATGGCAAAGCCATTAACGAAGCACTTAAGTCGCTATTGTCCTAATCAATTGGCATGCAGTCTATGCATAAGCCAAGAACTGCCTAAACCAATCAAATAGCCCGTTATAACATCGGTAGGAAAATGCTTACCTGCCCTAACCCTTAAATACCCTTGTAAGGCCGGAAGTCCTGCTGCACCTAACCAAACACCTATGTTTTTCTTATCGTGATGATAGGTTTGATAAACATAAGCAAAACTAAAACTCATAGCAGACACAGTTGAAGTATGGGATGAAAAGAACGACATGCGCGCATCTGGTTTCAACTTTATGCTCATATCTACATTAGGATTATAGACGTATGGCCTTGGTCTCAAACTCAATTTAAATACATTGGATAAAGCAGTGCTTAATAAAACGGATTGTGCGCCAACTGTTGCAATAATAAAAGCATCCTGTTTGCTGCGCTTATCCATAAAGAAATAACTGTATAAAACCGTTGAGCCTATGGCTAAAACATCGCTTGTATTAGCTGCCTGCGGATGCCATTGTTTGCAAGCAACTCTGTCGAAGGCATTGACTTGTTTTAGATTTAATGATTGGATTTCAGTACTGTTTAATGCTGGTGTTTTTTGTTGCAAATACAGCGCAGTAGATAAACTTAAACCAGAACCTAAACCTAAACCTAAATCTGTTGTTGTTTTAATCCTGTATTGGGCCCATACACAATAGTTAAAGCATAAAAAAAAGCCAAGCATCAAACTTGACTTTTTATTCAATGGGTTAATCATATTTCAATTATACGGCAAAACTTTCACCGCAACCACATGTTCTTTTTGCATTGGGGTTTATAAAATTGAAGCCTTTGCCATTTAGGCCATCTGTAAAATCAAGTTCTGTGCCTGCTAAATACAAATAACTTTTAAGGTCACATACAATTTTAACATCGCCGTGTATAAAGGTTTGGTCATTCTCTTTTGATTCATTGTCGAAATCAAGGTCATAACTTAACCCACTACAACCACCGCCTTTAACAGACACCCTTACAAAATAATCAGGGCCCATGTTTTCCTCGGACATTAATTGATGTACTTTATTGACGGCATTCTCTGTAATTGTAATTCCTGCTGACATTTGAATTAATAGTGTTTTTTGTTGTCTTCAATTGGACTTAATCCGTTTTTCGCTCTGTAATCATTGATGGCAGATTTGATCGCATCTTCTGCTAAAACACTGCAATGTATTTTAACAGGTGGTAATGCCAACTCTTCAACAATATCCATGTTGTCAATTTGCAAAGCTTCATCAACACTTTTACCTTTTAACCACTCAGTGGCCAGACTCGAAGAGGCAATTGCGCTGCCGCAGCCAAATGTTTTGAATTTAGCGTCTTTAATAATGCCAGTGACTTCGTCAACTTCGATTTGTAAACGCATAACGTCGCCACATTCTGGAGCGCCTACTAAGCCTGTGCCAACTTGTTTGTTGGCTTTGTCAAGTGTACCAATGTTTCTTGGATTGTTGTAATGATCGATGACTTTATCTGAATATGCCATAATGATTTTTTTAAAATATTAATGTTCTGCCCATTGGATGGTTTTAAGGTCAATGCCTTCTTTAAACATTTCCCATAATGGACTCATGTCTCTAAGTTTATTAACCGCCTCTTTAACATGGTTAATGGCGTAATCTATTTCTTCGTCTGTTGTAAATCGACTCAAACCAAATCTCAATGATGAATGCGCCAATTCGTCATCAAGTCCTAATGCTTTTAACACATAACTAGGTTCTAAGCTTGCGCTGGTACAGGCTGAACCTGATGAAACCGCAATATTCTTAACCCCCATAATCAGACCTTCGCCTTCTACGTATTTAAAGGACATATTGCTAACATGCGGTAAACGATGCTCAATATTGCCGTTTATGTATGATTCTTCTAATTCTGATAAAGATGCTTCAAGTCTGTTGCGCATGGCAATGATTCTTGCTGTGTCTTGAGCCATTTCGTTGTGGCAAATTTCACAAGCCTTACCTAAACCCACAATACCTGGAACATTCAACGTACCACTGCGCATGCCGCGTTCGTGGCCACCGCCATCCATTTGTGCAGTCACTTTAACCCTTGGGTTTTTACGTCTAACATACAATGCACCCACTCCTTTAGGGCCATACATTTTATGCGCAGAAAAACTCATTAAATCTATACCATCAGCCATTACATCGACGCTTATTTTACCAACTGCTTGAGTAGCATCCGTATGGAATAAAATGCCTTTAGATTTACACAATTCAGCGATGGCTTTTATAGGTTGAATAACCCCTATTTCATTGTTGGCATACATGACAGACACTAAAACAGTATTAGGCTTTATGGCGTTAGCCAGTTGCTCAACGGTTATTAATCCATCAGTAGCTGGTTCAAGATAAGTTACTTCAGCGCCTAATTTTTCAATGTGCTTACAGGTATCAAGTGTAGCCTTATGTTCAGTGGTAACAGTTATGAAGTGATTGCCCTTTTCTGCATACATTTCAAATATCCCTTTAATGGCTAAATTGTTAGATTCGGTTGCGCCACTGGTAAAGATGATTTCTTTAGCGTCAGCGTTAATCAATCGAGCGATTTGTTCGCGGGCATAATCAACTGCCTCCTCTCCTTGCCAACCAAAACTATGATTTCTGCTTGCTGCATTACCAAAGTGTTCCGTAAAATACGGCATCATAGCCTCAAGAACTCTAGGATCCATTGGTGTGGTAGCATTGTTGTCTAGGTATATTGGCAGCTTTAACATAATTCTTATTTAGACTAATTCTAATATGCAAATTTAGGGCAAAGAACTTAATAATCAACAATTTTTATCGAATACCTTATTGAGATAATCTATAAACCTTTGAACAGTTTAATTGGGAATAGACTTGTAAATGCAAAGCGATTAGAGCATTTTTGTAGTATGAATAAAATTGAGCACATAGGCATAGCGGTTAAAGACATAGAACAATCTAATGCCCTGTTTTCAAAACTATTAAAAGTGGAACCTTATAAGATGGAGATCGTTGAGAGCGAAGGAGTGATTACCAGTTTTTTCTTAGTTGGCGAGACCAAAATTGAATTGTTACAGGCTACGCATGCAGAGAGTCCGATTGCAAAATTCATTGAAAAAAAGGGCGAAGGTATACATCATATTGCCTTTGGTGTTGATGATACCAATACAGAAATACAAAGATTGTTAAATGAGGGATTTGATATGATTCACTCAACAGCAAAAGCTGGCGCCGACCAACAATCAATAGCCTTTCTTCATCCTAAGAGCAGCAACAGTGTATTGGTTGAAATTTGTTCAGCCATTAAGCAACCATAAGCCAAGAAAAAGGGTCATTTATACATATGCAATTGCGTTTATTGTTTCTTTTCATGCTGATTTGCAGCCAAGCTATGGCTCAACTGATTCCGTTTAGAATCAATGCTATATGGGGTTATGCAGACAGCAACATGCGTCTGAAAATACCTTTAATGTATGATTTCACGGATAGATTTGAGCAAGGATCCGCCTTTGTTTACAAAGACAGTCTTTACCATTTAATCAATGAAAAAGGCGAAAAAATATCGGATCATTTCAAAGCACATGGTCAATTTTCAAATGGACTTTGTGCAGTCGTTCAACAGAATAATAAGTGTACATATATCAATCATGCAGGTAAACTAGTCTTTAATCAAACTTTTGATGCTGCCGAAGGATTTTCAGAAGGATTAGCTCTGGTATCCATAAACAAGCGTTTAAAGATCATCAATATTAAGGGTGATAGTATTCCTAGTATGGCATTTGATACTTCCAATGGGCGTTTTCAGAATGGTTTTCTCATGGTGGTCAAAAACGGCAAATACCAATTCATAAAGCGGAACGGCAAAGTGTTAAAACTTGCTGATAGCATTCAAGTTGGGGGTCTTTTCAGCGAGGGATTAGCCCCGGTTTATGTCAAAAAACAATACAACAGTGCACATCAAAAAACAGCAACTTATTTTTTAGAATTCATAGACAGTAATGGTCAAATTGTATTAAGCCATTTCATCAATGACTCAATAGATTACTCCGAATACCTTGACATTGAAGCCGGCTTTAAAGATGGCAAAGCCATCGTCAAAACTAGAAATGAATTGGGTTGGGATTACTATTTTATTGATAAGCGTAAGCGTTTTTCGCCCTTATACTCGGCCGCCAAACAATTGGGCGATTCTTTGTTTTTAGGTGCCATTGGCATGTACATGTCCGATGTTAGAATGCTCGATAAGGACTTTTGGGTAGTCAGTCAATTTCAACAAAAGCCCTTACAAGTGAGTCAATTTAATCAAGGTTTATTGGCCTTTAAAAACAAGGATGGCTATTGGGGCTTTATTGATAAAAATGGTAAA
>JBEIKN010000047.1:0-10089 GCA_040379725.1 Flavobacteriales bacterium | reverse complement strand
GTAGATCCTATTCATTTGCCACAGCATTCAAAGGCTTATTTGAGGCATTTGTTTATGGCGGGTGAAATGTTGGGCCCACAATTGGCCAGTTTGCACAATTTGAGTTTTTATTTGTGGTTGGTCAATACTGCAAGAGAACACATCATAGCCAATACATTTTCGGCTTGGAAATCTAAAATGGTACAACAATTGAAACAAAGGCTATGATGCGTTTTTTAAAGACATTTGATTGGTATATCATCAAAAAGTTTTTAACCACATTTGTGGTCACGCTGAGTCTATTCATCATCATCATCATCGTATTTGATATTTCAGAAAAGTTGGATGATTTTTTGCAAAAACAAGCGCCCATATCTGAAATCATTTTCAAATACTATTTCAATTATGTGCCCTTCTTTTTAAATCTGTTTAGTCCCGTATTTATTTTCATTTCGGTAATTTTCTTTACCTCTAAATTGGCTTCTAGAAGCGAGATTGTTGCAACGTTATCTGCCGGTGTTAGTTATAAGCGCTTTTTAAGGCCTTATCTTATCACCGCTGGGTTGTTGTCTGTCTTGTCGTTTTTTTTGAATGCCTTTATCATCCCGCATTCTGACAAAAAACGTTTAGAGTTTGAGAACCAATACATCAGAAATACCAACGATGATTATACCAATAATGTGCACACCCAAATTCGCCCAGAAATGTATTTTTATGTGGAGTATTTCGGGAAAGCGGATAGCATTGGAGAGGGTGTTTCACTTGAGCAATATAAAAACCATCAATTGCAAAGTAAATTGTTTGCGCGTCGTATCACTTGGAACCATAAAACCCATACATGGCGATTGGAAGATTACCTCATTAGAGATTACCATAAAGATGGGAGTCAAACCATCAGTAGAGGCAAGTTCTTAGACTCTATGATTCCATTTAATCCCGATGATTTTTTTAGGCGCATAGATGATGTGCAATCCTTTGACTTATTTGAATTGAATGATTTTATAGCCGAAGAAAAACTCAAGGGTAACGACCATTTGGATTACTATATCACGGATAAATACAGAAGGTTTTCTGCCCCTTTTTCAACCTTTATACTAACGGTTATTGGGGTTTGTGTGTCGAGTAAAAAATCGCGAGGTGGCGTTGGTCTGAATTTAGGGATTGGCATATTTACCAGTTTCATATACCTGTTCTTAATACAGTATTTTAATACCTATGGCACAACCGGTAAAATCTATCCTATGCTCGCGGTATGGATACCTAATGTGATTTTTTTATTGGTGGCCTTGTTCTTGTATAAAAAGGCTCAAAAATAATCTAGTTAACGATGGCATTGATGATGCTGTCCCAAGAGAATGCTTTTTTAAATTCGCTTGCGGCATGACTCATAGCGGCACCGCGATTATTGTCATAGAAATCATTTAAAGCATTGGCTATTTCAACGGGATTTTGTTCACAGACATAACCCACTTTGTTGTGCGGAACAGTTTCAGCTAATCCACCAACATTGGTCACCAACATGGGTTTGTTAAAGTGGTAAGCAATTTGAGTGACCCCGCTTTGAGTTGCACTCAGATAAGTTTGTACGACGATGTCTGATGCTGAAAAATAGGTAGCCACTTCTGAGTTGGGAATAAAATCATTGCGTTCAATGACAGCTGTTCTTAAACCAAGTTGATCAATTAACTGTTGGTAGGGGCTGGCATCTTCATAATATTCTCCAGCAATAATCAGTTTTACGCCTTTGTTGGCTAATTGACTTTCTGCAAAACTTTTGAGCAATAAGTCTAAGCCCTTATATTTTCTAATAAAACCAAAAAATAAAAGGTAGCGGTATTGTGGGTCTAAGCCGAGTGCTTTGATGGCAGTTTGTTTGTCAATCAATGCGCCAAAGTTGTCGTACATTGGGTGTGCAATGTATTGTGAAGGTTTATTCGGAACCAATTGTTTTAAATCATTTAAAACAGATTGACTCATGGTAATAAAGGCATCCATGCTATTGACAAAATACTTGGTGCAAGCCTGGTCATAGAAATGTTTTTCGTGTGGGTAGATATTGTCTGCTATGGCCATTAATTTGGTGTGCCCATTGCGTTTGACCATTCTGGCTATTGTGCCTAAACAAGGCGCCATAAAGGGCATCCAATATCTGAACACCATGACATCTGCGGCCAGTTTTTTGTATTGATGACCTACTTTAAGCCAATTCAAAGGGTTCACAGAATTGATGCAGGTATCTATGCTTAAATCCGACGGCGCAGGCTCGGAACTGTACTGTGTTTTACCCGGAAATAAAACATTGGGGTACTGCAATGAAAAATTCAAAATGGTGGCTTGGTGACCTTGGTCAATAAGTCCCTTGCACAAACGTTCGTTATAAGTGCTAAGTCCACCCCTGAGTGGAAAAGCTGGGCCAACTATGACAATGTGTTTACTCATGACAACCAATGGTTTCAGCAACGGCGTATTGGTTGCGGTCTCCACTTGAACGGCTAATCATTTCGCCCAGAAAGCCGGCTAAAAATAATTGTGTACCAATGATCATACTCACTAAGCCAAGGTAAAACAAAGGCGAATCTGCAACCAATGGTGCACGTTCATTTTGAATGATGTGAATGAGTTTGTCAATTAATAAATAGAGGGCAATGCCAAAGCCTAAAATAAAGCTGATCATGCCATATACACCAAAAAAGTGCATGGGTTTTTTGCCAAACTTGCCCATGAAAAAGATGGACATTAAATCCAGTAGGCCATTTACAAAACGGTCTAAACCAAACTTTGTCATGCCGTATTTACGGGCGCGGTGTTCAACTACTTGTTCGCCAATTTTTTTGAAGCCAGCAGATTTGGCAATCACAGGGATATACCTGTGCATTTCGCCATAGACTTCAATGTTTTTTACCACCGCATTACTGTATGCTTTAAGTCCACAGTTAAAATCGTGTAAATAAATACCACTCATTTTGCGCGTGGCCCAATTGAATAATTTGGTCGGTAAGGTTTTAGTGATGGGGTCGTAGCGTTTTTTCTTCCAACCAGATACAACATCATAGCCTTCGGTTACTATCTTCTGGTACAAAGCAGGGATTTCATCAGGGCTGTCTTGTAAGTCAGCATCCATGGTAATCACAACTCTGCCTTTGGTTTCTGTAAAGCCAATATTGAGTGCGGCTGATTTGCCAAAATTGCGTCTAAAACGGATGGCTCTTATGTTTGGGTTTTTGGCCGCTAGTGCTTGAATGACCTCCCAACTATTGTCAGTACTGCCGTCATCAATGAATACAATTTCGTATGAATATGCTTGAGCAGTAACTACTTTAACAATCCATGCTTCTAATTCAGGCAAAGATTCGTTTTCGTTGAGTAATGGAATAACTATTGATACATCAAGCATAAGCATTGTTTTTATTAAAGACATGGTGAACCCCATTAAAGGTTGCCTCAATGAAATTAGGCAATGGTTTGTCCATGTAATAGGTGTTTTCTGATTTTGATCGGTTATTGCGACGCGTCAACATGGTTTGCTGGTGCGGGTTGATTACAGTGAACTCAGCTTTTTGGCCAATTTCAATTGTCAAAGGTTTGAGGCCTAAAACTGTTCTTGGGCCTTGGTTGAATTTAGTTAATAAAAGGTCGTCGCTAAGTTGAGGGCAAAATCGGTTGCGGCCTTCAACAGCTATTGAATAAGCAATCTGAATACTGATGGCTCCAAACGCCGCATATTCAAACTCTAGTTGTTTTCTTTCTGCATCTTGTGGGTGGTGGTCACTGCAAATGGCATCAATGGTCCCGTCTAATAAGCCTTCCCAAAGTGCTTTGACATCATTGGCTTGTCTCAATGGTGGGTTAAGTTTTAAGCTACTGTCAAAATCCATAATGGTTTCGTCGGTGAGCGCTAAATTCATCACAGCAACATCGCAACTTACTGCAATGCCTTGAGCTTTGGCCTGCCTAATCAGTTCAACGGATCGTTCGGTGCTGATTTTTGAAAAATGCACACGACACTGATGGTAGTCGGCCAATTCAATATCACGTTGAACCATCAAATATTCTGACATCTGAGGCATGCCTTTTAAACCAAGGCTAACAGCAATTGGGCCTTCAGCAACATATGCCCCTTGAGTCAAAGCGGTTTCTTGACAAAAACTGTACAGCAATCCGTTGAAGGTTTTGCTGTATTGCAAGGCTCTGCTCATCGTGCCAATGTTTTCAATTGGATAATTAGCGTTTGAAAAAGCAATGGCACCATGTTGTTTCATGTCGTACATTTCCGTTAAATCATCTGTTTTAAGGTCTCTGCAAATAGCCCCAATTGGCATTAATTGCACAGGTAAGTGTTGGCTTTGATGAACTAAGTTTTCAATATCAACTTTGCTTTGTCTGAAAGGGACGCTATTGGGCAAAACAGCTACTTGAGTAAAACCACCTGCAAACGCAGACCAAGCAAGTGTTTGATTGGTTTCTCTGTATTCGTATCCAGGGTCAGAACTGTTGCTTCTGAGGTCAACAAAAGAAGGGCTTAAATAACAGCCAGAAAAATCAATAATCTGGTGGTAGTCGGCTTCATTCACATCAATACCAAAGGCTTTAATGAGGCCATCTTGAATGCCAATATCACCTAATTGTCCATGAAGGGGTGAGTTGAGGTCGTTGATTTGTATATTCTTAAGCAGATAGCTTGACATGGTTTTTGAAAAATCTGATCAAAAGTATCTCAATCAGCAGACATAACAAAGAAAAAAGTATACACCATTTCCACAATGGTCTGCCATTTTCTAGTTTTGAAAGTTGTGCTTCTAATGCATCGGCATTGCCAATGTATGACTTTGCCCCAAGACCTTCTGCTAAATCTTCAAAGGCTTGCTCGTTCAATGTTCTGGTGTCACTTTCGCTTCTGTCAAAGTTGAAGGCTAACGCTAAAAGGGCAGAGTCAGATTCTTTGGACAGCAGTTTATAAGCACCTGCAATTTTAATTTCGCCGTTGGTGTTTAAACTCATTAAGCCGCTGTTGTTAATAACTTCAGGCATCATTTGGTACTTTGAATGAACCAGTTTAAAGGACTGATCTAAGGTATAAGGTAGTTTGGTCTCAATGTTGTTGGTGGCGTTGCACAAATGATACAAGGGCATTTGATAGGCCGCTAACATACTTGCTCTAAGGCAGAGTGGAACAATGAGTGCATGGTTGGGTAAATCGCTGAAGCTAGGGTCAAGAGGAACAGCCGAAACATAACAATGGCCTTTGCCTCTTTTAAAGTCTGCAAACAAGACTGTTTTATTGGATAATGAGAGTATAGGCCTAGCTGCTTGACTGTTAAAGCCATAATATTTGTTGATTTTTGGCCATTGATTGCTGCTGATGTTTTGGTTAAAAATCCCCTGAAACAATGGATGTTCCTTAACGATTTCTAGTTCAAGTTGAGGGTTGCTAACTGGTGTTTCTTCAATGTCTGAGCCCATGCTCTTGAGCAGGTTTTGAAGTCCGCCATAAGGGCTATTGGGATGCGGAAATGCCATAATAGAACCACCTTTTTCAACATATGAGATCAATTCTGATAAGCATCCTGTCGAGATATTCTCAAGCTGGTTTAGCACGATTAAGTCATTGCTTGCAAATGATTGATAGGGTATGGCATTGCTGTTGTATACATTGAAAGCATAGCCTTGGTTGTTGTTGAAAATAGCCTTGATGTTATTGGGTGAGTTGCTTTGCTCAATACTTGCAACCCTGTAGTTTGAATGAAGGTTTAAGGTGAAATAGAGTCGATCATCGGTGGGCATTTGGTCGCCTGGTAATCTTATCTCGCAATAATGTATACCACCGTTTTCGAGCACGAACTGAACCCCACAGTTGCCTTTTGAGTAGCTTTCAATACTTGCTGTGCTGATGCCTTTTGGCTTGCCGTCAACCCATAATTCGACAGGTAAGTCTTGTGTTTTTTCTGAACTATAATTGCTCAGGCCAATTTGTAATTGAATGGCTTGCTTGGATTGGATAACTGGATTGTCTAGGAATACAGTATCTATCGCAATGTTGTTGCTGTTGCTACTTGGGACTTTGATCCAAGTGTTGTTGGATTGGTCTGAAATCTGCTCACATTGACTGCTTTGGAAATCTGATATGATGAAGGCTTTGCCATATTCACCAAAAGGTTTTAAACTATTGGATTGAACTTTCAAGGCTTGTGATAAAGGGAAGCTGTTTTCGCTAATTTTGATGGCATCAATCCATTCTAAACAGCTGGCTTTGTTGGTAAAGTGAAGATATTCTGCATTCAGATCAGATGTCACCAAATTGAATTGACTGGAAGGGTCTGAAGCAGCAACAATTGCTCGGGCTCTGTTTTTTGCCGCCTCTAATAAAGGGCCTTCAATGCCTGTAACATTCATGCTGTAACTGTTGTCGATAAAAAGGCTAATGCTGTATTGACCTTTAAGTTGCTTTTGGTTTTTAACAGGGATGAATGGTTGGGCAAAAGCCAATATCAATGCAGCAAGTGCCAAAAGTCTGCTCAATAAAATGAGCCTTTTTTTTAATACGTTGCCCGTTTGGCTGCTTTGTTCAATTTGTTTTAAAAAATCGACTTTGGTGAAAATGATTTTTTTATAGCGTCTGAAATTAAATAGATGTATGACAATCGGTATGGCCAAAAGCCATAGTGCCCATAATACCGAAGCTTGATGGAATGCGATCATCTAACGCAAACATAATTAAAAAAACTGAGGTTTAGACGGCCAAATCGAATTATAATCTTGCTCAGTATGAGGTGGTTTTTAGTTGGGAATTCTATAAATTCGCAGCATATTTTTTAATTATGCAAACCGCACAAGAATTTAGAATTGAACGCGACACCATGGGCGAAGTGAAAGTGCCTGCCAACGTATATTGGGGTGCTCAGACACAAAGATCCTTACAAAATTTCAAGATTGGCAATCAAAAAATGCCAATTGAAATCATTAGAGCTTTTGCTATTCTTAAGAAGGCAGCCGCTATCACCAACAATAAATTGGGGGTATTGTCTTTGAGCAAATGCGATTTGATTTGTTCTGTTTGCGACGAAATTCTTGAAGGCAAATTGGATGATCAATTTCCATTGGTGATCTGGCAAACAGGTAGTGGTACACAAAGTAATATGAATGTTAACGAGGTAATCGCGAACAGAGCGCATGTGATGCAGGGTGGCCAATTAACAGATGCTGAAAAAGTATTGCATCCAAACGATGACGTGAATAAATCACAATCAAGCAATGATACTTTCCCGACTGCCATGAGCATTGCTTCTTATAAGCAAGTGATAGATTATACGATTCCTGGATTACAAGCTTTGAAAACTACCTTAAAGCATAAGTCTAGAGATTTTATGGGCATCATCAAAATTGGTAGAACCCATTTTATGGATGCAACACCAGTAACCCTTGGACAAGAGTTTTCAGGCTATGTTCAGCAATTAAAGAATGGGATTGATTGTATCAATCGCTCTTTAGATCCTGCTAGTGAAATCGCTCTTGGCGGAACAGCTGTTGGAACTGGTATTAATACCCCAAAAGGCTATTCTGAATTGGTGGCTAAAACCATAGCAGAATTATCTGGGTTACCAATTGTAACTGCCGAAAACAAATTTGAAGCATTGGCCGCTCATGATGCTATGGTCGAATTGCATTCTGCACTTAAACGTGTGGCCGTGAGTTTGATGAAGATTGGCAATGATATTCGTATGTTAAGTTCAGGTCCTAGAAGTGGTATTGGAGAAATTTTGATTCCTGACAATGAGCCAGGATCAAGCATTATGCCAGGTAAAGTTAACCCAACTCAATGCGAAGCCTTGACCATGGTGTGTGCTCAAGTTATGGGCAACGACGTGGCGGTTACCATTGGTGGGTCAAACGGTCATTTTGAATTGAATGTCTTCAAACCTATGATTGCTGCAAATGTGCTACAATCTGCTAGATTGTTAGGAGAGGCTGCCTTAAGTTTTGATGTGAATTGTGCAGCGGGCATAGAGCCAAATCTACCTGAGATAAAAAATAAATTAGAGAATTCATTAATGTTGGTGACCGCCCTGAATACCCATATTGGCTATGAAAATGCGGCTAAAATTGCTAAGAAAGCGCACAAAGAAAATACCAGCTTAAGACAAGCTGCTTTGGATTTAGGCTTATTAACTAATGAGCAATTTGACGCTTGGGTGAGACCTGAAGACATGGTGGGCGATATGCAACCACTTCAATAATCTGGAGGAATACACTTTTTAAATCCGTCCTTTGGGCGGATTTTTTTTGTTAAAACACTTGGTTTTGCATGCATTTGAAGTGCCCTTTTGGACATTTTGAATGCCCCAGTTTAGAGCATGGACGACAAGACAATGCCTTCACTTCAAACAGTTTATTTTCTGTAGAACTATTGACCGGATAATAAGGGCTCATACCAAATTCTGGAATGGTGTTGCCCCATACACTGTGAATGGGTTGTTTTAATGCAGCGGCAATGTGCATCATGCCGGTGTCATGGGTTAAAATTAAGCGTGCATGTTGCATGAGCATTGCACTCTGATGTATGCTTAACTGACCACAAAGATTCATGATGTTCTCTCTTGTAGGCATAGCATGGCATAGGGCCTCTGCAGCAGCTCTATCTTCTTTGCCGCCAATAAGCACAATGTGCTCTTGGTGTTTGTTAAGCCACTCTATTTGTTTGTTCAAAGGCAATTGTTTGGTGGCATGTTGTCCGCCCAAAGCATAAACGGTATAACTGTTTGGTAGATTGAGTTGAGTAATCTCAGTACTTGGATCAATAAAAAAATCTAATCCTTGACCGTCGTTTTGTATGCCTAATGTCTTAAGGGTTTCAATGTATCGATCAACAATATGAAGTTTTGGTAGCCGATTGATTTTGAATTGAACCATTAACCATTTCTCGATGTTTAATTTGTTAAAAGCGAAAGCTTTTACACCCAAAGCCCATTTGATTTTTAAGGTTCTAAGATTGTGGTGTAAATCAATGATTAAATCGTATTGTTCTGATTGTAATTGTCTGATGAATCCGGATTCATTGTCGCCCAAAAGTTGCAGGGCATCAATGTAGGGATTATGCGCTAAAAGGCTAGCATAAGTTTGTTTGGTGGCAAAATGTACCACATTTTTTGGGTCCTGTTGTTTGAGCAAACGCACTACTGGAGAGCACAATACAATGTCGCCAATAGAACTAAAACGTATGACCAATATTTTCATGATAGCAAGCTGCGTTTATGGCTTAAAAAGGTTAAGAAATCATCGAGGTTCTTGGCATTTAAGCAATGTGTTGGCGTCAGATAACCTTTGCGGGCAACCTGAACACCGTAAATCATGTCGTTCATGCCTTCTTTTTGATGCGCATCAGGATTGATACTGATCAAAGCACCTTTGTTGATGGCATAATCAATCCATCGCCAATCCAAATCAAGACGGTAAGGATGGGCGTTTAATTCAATCGCTACATGATTCGCGACACAAGCGTCAATGATATAGGCATGATCAATGGGGTAGCCGTTTCTCAGTAATAACAACCGGCCTGTTGGGTGACCTAAAATATTGGTATATGGATTTTCAATGGCTTTTGTTAATCGGGCATTGGCCTTTTCGAGACTCATGTTTAAGGGGCTATGAACGCTAGCGACGACTAAATCAAATCCTTTGAGCATGTCATCAGTGTAGTCCAATTGCCCATCGTTTAAGATGTCACTTTCAATGCCTTTCAAAATTTTAAAGGGCGACAAACTTTGGTTCAGTTTGTCGATTTCTTTCCATTGTTCTAACACTTTCTCAGGTCTGAGCCCACCAGCATAGGCTGCTGTTTGAGAATGGTCGCAAATGCCAAAATATTCAAGTCCCATATTTTTAGCATAGTTGGCCATTTCTTCGAGGCTGTGTATGCCATCGCTGTAGGTGCTATGGTTGTGAAGACAACCTTTTAAATCAGACAACTGTATCAGTTTGTCTTGGTGCTCTAGTTGATCAAGTTCCTTTAATCCTTCTCTTAGTTCAGGTAATATGTATGGTAATTTGAGCGATGCATAGACCTCATTTTCTTCGGCACAAATGTTTGCTGAATCAAATTGAATCAATTTTAAATGC
>JBEIKN010000046.1:0-10124 GCA_040379725.1 Flavobacteriales bacterium | reverse complement strand
CACGCTGCGCCAAAAGCACAATTCAACATCAAATACCCCAATGAAAATGACGATATCATTCAATATAAGATTCAATTAAATAATCAGAGTATAGGGGCAACTGTTTTTGAGTGGGATTTTGGAGACAATTCATACAGCCAAACTTTTAACGCCAATCATGTTTACGATAAAAATGCTATCCATAAAGTTCAATTGTTTGTGCAAAATGAACATGCATGTGCAGACACCATGACTCAAATGACCAAGTTGTTTCACAACAACCAATTTTTTGTGCCGAATGCCTTTTCACCCAATGGGGATCATTTAAATGAGAGCATTCAAATCCATGGCATTAACGACGAAGTCTGTAGTTTTAAAATCTTCAACCGCTGGGGTGAATTGGTCTTTGAAACTCAAGATAACCAAGCATGGAATGGCACCTACCAGGATCAAGCATGTATGCAAGGTGTCTATACATACGTCGCCAATATACAGAGTAAACACAGAGGCAATATTGAGCTGAGGGGAAGCCTCACTTTGTTAAAATGATTAGGTTTGTAAAACACCCACTTTAAATTCAGCGACTGGTGCACGATTGGCCATCGCGATACCTTCGCTGATGACCTTGCGGGTTTCTATCGGATCAATCACGCCATCCACCCACAACCTTGAAGCTGCATAATAGGGTGATAATTGGGTCTCATATCGAGCTATAATGGCATCCAAAAGCGTCTTTTCTGCTTCTGGTGTAATCTTTTCACCCTTGGCTTCCAAACTGGCTTTTTCAATTTGAAGCAAGACTTTTGCGGCTTGCTCGCCACCCATAACAGCAATTCTGGCAGAAGGCCAAGCATAGATAAGTCTAGGATCATAAGCCTTACCGCACATAGCATAATTGCCTGCACCGTAACTATTCCCAACAATGATGGTAAATTTTGGAACAGTGCTATTGCTCATGGCATTGACCATCTTAGCGCCATCTTTTATAATACCAGCGTGTTCACTTCTAGAGCCCACCATAAATCCGGTCACATCTTGTAAAAACACCAAAGGTATTTTCTTTTGATTGCAATTCATGATAAATCGAGCGGCTTTATCTGCACTGTCATTGTATATAACACCTCCAAACTGCATCTCGCCCTTTTTACTTTTACTTAATAGTCTGTTATTGGCAACAATACCAACAGCCCAACCATCAATTCTGGCATATCCACAGATAATGGTCTTACCAAATCCTTCTTTGTATTGTTCAAACTCACTAGAGTCAACCAACTGCTCAATCAAAGCCAAAGTGTCATAAGGTTTTGCTCTGTCCTTTGGCAAAATACCATAGAGGTTTTTCATATCTCCAACAGGCATTTTAGGATCAACTCGATCAAACCCAGCGTTATCAAAATGACCGATTTTATCCATAATGTACTTGATGCGGTCTAAACAAGATTGATCATCAGGGAATCTGTCATCAATTACCCCTGAAATTTCAGATTGGGAGATACTACCGCCTAAAGTTTCATTGTCAATGTCTTCGCCAATAGCGGCCTTCACCAAGTATGAGCCTGCTAAAAAAATGGAACCTGTTTTATCGACAATCAAAGCCTCATCGCTCATAATGGGCAAATAAGCACCTCCTGCCACACAACTGCCCATCACTGCCGCAATTTGAGTAATACCCATACTGCTCATGATGGCATTGTTTCGGAATATGCGACCAAAAGGTTCTTTATCTGGGAAGATTTCATCTTGCATGGGTAAAAACACTCCAGCTGAATCGACTAAATAAATGATGGGCAAACGATTTTCCATCGCAATTTCTTGAGCCCTTAAATTCTTTTTACCTGTTATCGGAAACCATGCACCAGCTTTAACAGTGGCATCATTTGCCACAATCATACATTGTCTGCCACTGACATAAGCTATACCACAAACTACCCCTCCGCTAGGACATCCGCCATATTCAGGATACATGCCATCGCCTGCAAATGCACCTACTTCAACAAATGGGGTATCTTTATCTCTTAAATAGTCGATGCGTTCGCGCGCCAAGAGCTTGCCTTTTTCTTTTTGCTTGGCAGCGGCTTTTTCGCCTCCACCTTTGGCAACCTTTTGAAATTTGGTTTTTAAATCAAAAACCAATTGTTTGTTAAAGTCTTCATTGATGTTAAAATCAAGGTCTTGATGCTGTGCCATAATTGAATATCCTTACAAAAATAAGCAATATTACTATTGAATATTCATCGCCTCTTGAATAATAAGACTTCAGGCTTTTGAATGACCACCTGCCAGGAGGTATCCTTCAAAAGTTGCTGAACGGCCACATGGTAATCCAATGCATTTAATGGATAAGTCACTACATCTTTTTCAGATAAAATGATCCATTGAGCATCTTTGACAATTGGGAATTGGTAGACTTTATCTCTATAGGCCAAATGAGGCAGTATACTACTTTGAGCGCTTACAACAGCTTGCTTAGGAATACCATCTATGGCTTGTCGAATTGGCGTAAGATTAAATCCTCGCTCATAATGCCCTTTTTGATAGACCCTCAATCGATTGTAATCATGCATGTAAACCGTGTGGTCCATCAATCGAATACTCACTATGGCATTTAAAGCAATAAGAACAGCCCAAGGCAATCGAATGCCTTTCCATTTGGCCTTAAATTCGGCCAACAACATCACCAGTATTGGCGCAAATTCTATGGAATAATGGCAATCAATACTCCAAACGGCAGGATCATCATAGGCCATTTTGCTCACAAGTGGAATCCCAAGTAAATACAGGTATCTGGGATTAAAACAGACTGCCCAAGCCCCAGACAACATAATGAATACCCAAAATTCTATTTTAACCCAATCAAATAGGTTGTTTTGACTGGTATTTGTAAACATTATCTTCAGCAAATCAATTGGATGAGCAAAACAAAATACTAGGGCTTGCGCATAATTCTGGCCTAAAGCATGGTATTTATAATGGTTGTATGCCTGGTTTAAAGAAAGGGCTGGCATGATGACATACAAAACCAGTAAAGCATAAGAAAGTGACGACAAAAGCAGAATAAAGGCGTGCCTTCTAATGGTTTTATCTTGCCAATAAGTGTGCGCTATAAACAATGCTATCCCAACCATCCAAATGGCAATGATTTCTTTGCATATCAGCATTAAAAAAGCGGTGACATATACTTTTAGCCATTGTTTTTGATGAACAAACGCTAATAACCATGGCAACAAACAAGCCGCTAAAACATTACTATGATACACAAAGGACAATGCTGAATACACCCCAAAAAACAAATAGAACAAGAGCATTATCTGCCATTGCCAATCAACACGATGACATCTAATACGCACCCAATAAGCTGCACCAAATGCCCCCAAAACCATACTGAATATTTGTACAATCAACAAAGTAAATTGTCCAAATAGTAAAGACAAAGGCGATAGCAACACTAAACTCAAATCAAAATGATCAGACAATACATTCTGAGCTTGCTCTTTGAATACAGCTGCATCATTCCATCTAAAATGGGCATAATCATACAGCGCGTTGGTATAAATTCCTAAGTCAAGGGCATAGGTTCTGAAACAATAGTGATTAACCCCTACTATTAGCGCAAAAACAAATACAAATGCGGCCGAAATTCGCCAAAGCAAATGTGTCTGTTTTGCCGCCATTTAAAACCAAGCTGAAAGATTTGCCGTGATGGATTGAGATGACTTGATTCCATAACCACTAGATGTGGTAAACATGGCATAAGGACTGTTTAACGTTCTAAAGTCCAATCTGAACATGGCATTATGGCTGATCAATCGGTTGTAACAGATACCTGATCCATATAAAAAGGCCCCTGGCACTTGGTTGATGGGTTGAATTTGAACACAGGACATGTCTTTAAAACACTCTGCTCTAAAAGACAAGAATGTAGACTTGTTCCACTGCCATTTAAGGACAGTATTGGCCTGCCACCATTGAGACTTATACAACTGATTGACGGAATCAACCTGTTGTTGTTGACCAAGGTACACACAAGTGAAGGTGGTCAATGACTTATTGATTTTGTATAGCCATTGAAGATCATAAAATTGACGTTGACGCCAAGACGGGTGGTTAATATCTTGTTCTTGGCCCACATACACATTGCTGATCAATTGGTGTTTTTTACGTGCATAGTCTAACTGCAAAATCAAAGACTTATTGGCATTATTGTCTTTAATGTTTTGCCAACCATTAACAACATATATCCCTGCATTTAACTGCTTAGTCAAAGGCATACTGCACTTTAATCCTGACAAATAATAAGGCACATATTCAGGCGCCAGCGAGCGGGTATACATGGGTTGGTCTTTTGAAATGGCTGTTTCTGTGCTAAAGGGCGAAGGCAAAACGCCTGCATCTAACCAAATAGACTTGTTTTTAAATGGTTTAACACCAATATTGGCCTCAACAAAATGCTTAAAAGATCCAGACTCAGCGGCATAATTGGCATCCATATATCCCCCAAATGCAGGGATAAAATGCATTCTGAGTTGATCATTACTATACTTAAGATCTAAATAAGCTAAGTTGACAGAAAATTCATTGTGTCTGTTGGATGACACAAAATAAGGAATATCGCCACTTGCAGGTCGGTTGAATTGGTAGCTGTAATACACATCCAAAAAAGCCCCTAATTGCCATTGACCTATTTGATCAGTTGAGTCGGTTGTTGCTGCTCTAGAAGTTGAAAAAATAAAAGCTGTCAAGCTAACAATTAGAGCGGAAGTGAGCAGTTTTCTCATAGGATTAATCACGGTTCAATTGAATGGTATGTACAGGCGCATAAATCAGTGGCACTTCTTCTTTGATTACATCGCATTTATCTAATCCAAATGCCTTCTCATCTTTAAGACTCCACTTCTTTAATTTGAAATAGGCATCCAACATAAGGCCTTCTTTGACTGTTAATTCATTTTCAACCGATAAGAATTTCTCGAAGATGACAAATTTAAAATCAGGCTCTGCATTGTATTTGGTCGAACCATCTGGTCGTATGTGTAAGTTAAGTTCTTTATTCTTAACCAAATCCTTCACAATCTGTTTGAAAAACAATTCCGTTTTTGGTTGCACTCTAAAGCCTACCTCGATATTGATCTTAATAACTTTGTCATCAAGAATTTCCTCTACATGGTATGACATCGCATATGGACTTTCCGTTCTATGAAGATGGACAAACCAATACACATCTGCGCGTTTAGGCTTTTTAGAAAAAATAGACTTCATGATCTTCTCTTCGATTTGTTGCGTGGTATTAGCCTTGGTCAAATAAATCAGGTGAGTCGATACTTTTGGAATATCAAGGTCTGCACTTAGTTCTTTGATCATCTGAGTATAATCTTCTATGTTTACAAAATGGGTTAATTGGTTGTTGATTTTTCTGGCTCTATACCAAATGTACATGACCATTAAGATAAAGAGCGCAATGAATAAGAACATCCAACTCTCTTTAAGTTTGATAACGTTGGCGATAAAAAAACTGCCTTCCACAAGAAGGAACACACCAATCAAAGGCAATACAACAATTTTTTTCCATTGTTTGTTATAGATTAAAAAGTAATATAACAATATGGTGGTCATCAACATTGTAATGGTGATTGAGAAACCGTAAGCCGCTTCCATGTGTTCTGAACTTTTAAAGTAAAGTATTAGCATGACACAACCTATCCAAAGCAAGGTATTGACGCTAGGGATGTAAATTTGACCTTTAAAATTACTTGGTTGCTTCACCGTTACCCTTGGCCAAAAATTCAAGTTGATGGCTTCATTGATCAAAGTATAAGAGCCACTGATCAACGCTTGAGAAGCAATGATGGCTGCGCAAGTTGCAACACCTATACCAACCAATAAAAACCACTGAGGCATCATTTCAAAAAATGGATTACGACCACTTAAAAATGGGCCGGCATCGTTCATTAACCATGCTGCTTGTCCAAAATAATTCACCAATAAACAGACCTTTACCATCCCCCATGTGATGCGTATATTTTCTTTACCACAATGACCCAAATCAGAATACAAGGCCTCAGCACCGGTAGTTGCCAAAAACACAGCTCCCAACAACCAATAACCTTGAGGGTATTGAGTCAATAAGGCATAGGCATACTTAGGATGGATGGCTTGCAATACTTCTGGATGCTTTATGATTTGACTGAACCCTACAACAAACAACATGATGAACCATAAAAACATCATTGGCCCAAACACTGCACCCACTTTATGTGTACCAAAACGTTGAAAGAAAAACAACAAGGTAAGTATGACTATAACAATAGGCACCGTTGAAAGTTCTTTAAACTTAGGCAACATTGTGAGGCCCTCAATGGCCGAAGCCACTGAAATTGGCGGCGTAATAATACCATCAGCCAAGAGTGTTGTTGCCCCTAAAATGGCCGGAAAAAACAACCATTTTTTATGCTTTTTAACCAAAGCATATAGCGAAAATATCCCCCCTTCTCCTTCGTTATCCGCCTGAAGCGTTAACCAAATATATTTAATACTTGTCTGAAACAACAAGGTCCAAAACACACAAGATATCCCTCCAAAAACAAGGTCTTGAGCAATTGGCCTTGGACCAATAATGGCTTTCATTACGTACAAAGGACTGGTACCGATATCCCCGTATATAATACCAAAGGCAACTAATAAAGAGGCAAGCGTAATTTTTTTTGAGTGTTCAGACATTTGGAATTGAAAAATATTGCGCAAATATAAATTTTAAGCGAATCAAAAAAATAAAAAAAGGGGATAAAAATATCCCCTTAAAATGATTACTCCGTTGAAAACGATTTACAACTGTGCGTCAATTTTTTGAGCCAACATGGTTTTTGGCACTGCGCCTACAATTTTGTCGACAACTTCACCGCCTTTAAACACCAATAAGGTTGGAATACTTCTAATGCCATATTTGGTTGCAACACCAGGATTCTCATCAACATTGAGCTTGCCGATTACAGCTTTCCCTGCATATTCGTTTGCTAATTCTTCTACCAATGGTCCTATCATGCGGCAAGGTCCGCACCATTCAGCCCAAAAGTCTACTAATACCGGTTTGTCAGATTTAAGAACATCTTGCTCCCAACTTGAATCTGTAAATTGTGTTGCCATGTGTATTTATAATTGCTTGATTTTTCAAATTCAAAAAAACAACGTTTTTTTATGTGATTACAAATTTAAAATCCACAATCAATATTCCAACATTGATTTTGTCAATCGAGGTATAGGTTTCTGCTGTTTATAATTTCTCAAATTCAGATTGAATGAATTGATTCAAATCGGCTCCTTTTAACAAGCCCTTAGACAATAAGGCCAACTCTATTGCTTTCTTGACCAATACATGTGCGTCTGATTCTGGGAGTTCTATCAATGATTTTGATTTGCTGTGGTTGGTATTGAGTACTGCCTGATATTTCACCGGCATATCGCCAAACATATTAAACCCGTTCATCTTGCTCATATCACGCATACGTCTGTCGTATTCACTTTCTGTAATGGTGATCAATGGTTCTGTAACAGAGAGTGCTTCTGACACAAAAGTCAAATCAGCTCTTTGATTGCCTTTTTCAAACAAGCTTGACAATTGTTTTACCTGATCATCGCTCAACAAAGCAGTCTCAATGCGATCATGGGGAATTAATTTATCTAGGGCATCGGCATCTACTCGTTTACACTGCAATTTTTCATTGTGTTGTTCTAAATAGGCTGTAAAATGGTTGTCTAATGGGCCTTCCATTTTTACTACAGAATACCCTTTATTTTCTGCAGCATGCACATAGCTGTATTGCTCTTCTAAATGGTTGGTATACAATACCACTGTTTGAGCATTTTTATCCGTCTGATTAGGCGCAATCAATTGTTTGTATTCCTCAATGGTAAAATGTTTGTTTTGAGTGTCTGATAACAAACAATACTCTTTTGCTTTTTCCGCAAATTTTTCATCGCTCAACATCCCATATTTCACAAACAAATCTATACTACTCCATTTGCTTTCAAAGTCTGTTCTATCTTGTTTGAACAACTCAGATAATTTATCAGCTACTTTTTTACTAATGTGTGAGGTGATTTTTTTGACATTTGAATCACTTTGCAAACTGCTTCTAGAAACATTCAAAGGAATGTCAGGCGAATCAATCACTCCATGTAAGAGCATTAAAAACTCTGGCAATACATCTTTTACATTGTCTGTAACAAACACCTGATTGCTGTATAATTGCACCTTGTGTTTATCTGCCTCAATAGCGGAGCCAATTTTAGGAAAATACAATATGCCTGTTAAGTTAAAAGGATAGTCCACATTGATGTGAATCCAAAACAAAGGCGCAGGGGCAAATGGATATAGTTTTTGATAAAACGCCGTGTAATCTTCGTCTTTAAGTTCAGAAGGTTTACTCAACCATAGTGGTTTGTCGGCATTAATGATCTGACCTTCGAACTCAATTGGGATGGGTAAAAACTTGCAGTATTTCTCAAGCAATTGTTTGATTTTGAAGTTTTCATTAAAGGACAAACTATCTTCAGCCAAATGCAATATGATATCTGTTCCTCTGGTTTTTCTTTTGCCTTTTGTGATTTTAAACTCTGTACTACCATCGCAAGACCATGCGCTCGAAACAGCATTGTCTTGGTATGACAAGGTTTGAATCTCAACCTTTGAAGCCACCATAAAGGCTGAATAAAAGCCCAAACCAAAATGACCTATCACATTGGCGTCTGTTTTGTCCTTGTATTTTTGAACAAACTCTTCGGCACCAGAAAAGGCCACTTGATTGATGTATTTTTCAATTTCGGCTTCTGTCATACCTATCCCATTATCCGAAATGCTTAAGGTTTTTTTACTGGTATCAAGGCTAATTGTAATTTTCAAATCGCCCAATTCCCCTTTGAATTCACCCATTCGATTGAGGGCAGACAACTTCTGACAAGCGTCTGTAGCATTGGAAACCAATTCTCTTAAAAAGATTTCATGATCACTGTATAAAAATTTCTTAATGATCGGAAAAATGTTCTCGGTGTTAACTGATATTGAACCTGATTTAGCCATAATATGATTTTTAATGCAGTTGATTCAAATTGCATACCTGATGAAAAGTTGCGCAATTTTGTCATATTTGCAGACAATACATGTTTTTTTATCTGTCAAAAATATTACTCTTTGTTCTGAAACCACTGATCTGGATACTCATACTGAGTGCTTGGGCATTGTTGAGCAAAAACGAACGCCTTAAAAAACGTCTATCGGTCATAGTATTTGGCCTGTTGTTATTACTAAGTAATCCATTTTTAGCCAATCAGACCGCCTGCATACTCGAAAAACAAACTGACAACAAAACCGACTCGCATTATCAGATTGGTTTGGTATTGGGTGGTTTTGCAAAATGGGACACCAGCCTTAAGCGCACAGTTTTTTTTGAAGCCAATGACCGCCTTATGCAAGCATTGTCTTGTTACCACTCAGGCAAAATTGCTAAAATCATGATCAGTAGCGGCAGTGCATCGTTGATGCATCAGAACGAAAAAGAAGCTGACGCACTAAGAACTTACTTGTTATCCATTGACATTCCGGACTCCAATATCATCATCGAAAATCAAAGTAAAAACACCTTTGAAAACATCCTCATGAGCAAAGCCATTTTAACGACTAATAAGTCCTTAAGCAAACCTTTGATCTTTACAAGTGCATGGCATATTCCGAGGGTTAAACAATGTACCGATGTGTTTATGAAAGCTGATTTTTACCCCTGCCACCATTTGTACGCCCCTGTAAAAGATTTCAATGCCTATGATTGTATTGTCCCAAGCGCTAAAGCCATTGATGTATTTGAAATCTGCATCAAAGAATGGGTTGGGCAATGCGCCTATTGGTTCAAATTACAATGGCATTAGTCCGTGTCTATTGTAGCGGTCAGTGTGCGTACTGCAATTTGGATAAACTGCTCAAATAACTTCTTTTTGTAAGTAAATGAACATTCACATATTAGCCTGTGGTGGTGCCGTAATGCACAACATCGCATTAGCTTTACATCAGTTAGGCCATACCATAACTGGTAGTGACGATGAAATATTCGAACCTGCCCTTTCGAGATTAAAACAAGCTGGTATTTGCCCAGAGGCCTTTG
>JBEIKN010000045.1:0-10541 GCA_040379725.1 Flavobacteriales bacterium | reverse complement strand
TGTTGTTGAGTCTGATTGGGACACTTGTGTTTGCTCAGTCACCGAATTGTTTCTTGCGCAACAAAAAAAACAATGCCAGTGTGTTGATTTTGTATCCCAATCAAACCTATGCGTATTTTGTTCAAAAGCCTAATGGATTTAAAAAGGATTCAGGCAATTATGTGCTCAGTAAAAAACGCAATGCTTTAAAATTGAAGTCTTTAGATCCTGTAGGGTTTGTTCATGATTTAACGGATGTCGATTGCTATTGGCAAAATCAAAGTATTATTAACGACATGGGGGCTGTGCTATTCAATGCTATTTCGCATCAAGATTCTGCACTCAGAAATATTCGATCCAATGTGCCTAAACGCAAAAGCAATACAGGTGTTCAGCCCCAGCCCAATCAAGCTGTTATGCACACCCAATACTATAGTGTTAAAGTACTTGATGCCAAAGATTCATGGTATACAAAGATCAGACAATTTAGTCCGGAATATGTTAAAACGGCCAATCAATTTGCAGATAGTTTATATAAGCAAGATCTTGACAACCGTAAGGCGTATTACAATTATAATCCAGGCAATTCTAAAATCTATCAATTAGCCAAATCGTTAACACAAAATTTCCAGTCTGATTCCTTAAAAGTGATGGCACTTTCCAATTGGATGGTGCGCAATTTTCACTATGATTTGAATGGCCCAATAGTACCTGAAAAAGTGCTTGAAGCCAAAGCGACCCGATGTCAAGGCTATGCTGATTTCATGTCCGAGTTATGCTTGGGAATCAATTTACCTTGTTTAACCATTAATGGTTATGCCGACAATTTATTAGGCAACAGGGTATTTGATCAAGCCACCACCAACCACGCCTGGAACATCGTTAAGATAAAAGGCCAATGGCGTCTTATAGATGTCACCTGGATGGATCCTGTTGGCGGTGTCAATAATGCTGTGAATGGACAATCTGACTATTTTTTGTCTCAACCACATGATTTCTTGTATGACCACATGCCCAGTCAAACAGTCTTCAAGTTTACTAACCTTAGAGAACAAAGTATAAACGAATACGTCAATTCACCCATTCGTTTCCAAAAGACCTCAAGTTTACAGTATTTAGGGCCTTTACAAACCATTCAGTTTGTAAAAGACAGTAGCATAATATTTTATGTTTACAGTAAAAAAGCCTCTCAGTTGAAATGTGAATTCAATGACAGTGATGCTTGGGGCAATCCAATAGACATTCCATTAGGCATCGGGGTAAATAAAGTGTCTTTAAAAGTGCCTAGCCGCTGTCGTCAGTTGTATTTTTCGAATGATGCGCTCTCATTTAGATTTAAAACCTATTCGGAAAACAATCAACAACCCTTGTTTGAAGAAGCCATCAAGGAAGATGAATCGCCCTACACCAAACAGTTTTATGGGTTTATTCAGCAACAGCTTAAGGGCAAACAACTGGCCATAGATCCCAGCTTGGATCAAAGCCTCAAAGACCCAACTGTATGGCTAAACGTTTTAAAGACCTATACAGGTCGATTGCCTGCAACCACATTGTATTCCTATTCAGAGACCAATCTGAATGCAAAGGGGAAGTCTGGGAGTAAGCAGGTTTTAGAATACCGCTTTTTCATGACTGGGCTCACAATAAATGGTCAAGATGTTTTTGTTAAATCTAAGGTCAATTGCCCCTTTGATCAATACATGAAAAGCAGTCAAAGTCAATGTCCGCTATCGCAAATGGTCTTGTCTTTAAAAGACCCTAAAGCCTGGTGATGTTTTTTTGAATAAGTTAACCACAAGCACCCTACATGAGTGAAAATTAAATACTTTTGTACTTGTGAAATTTTCGGAGATTTTAGGTCATCAAAGCATTAAAGCCAATTGGACTACCTCTATTCGTCAAGGCAGAGTACCACATGCTCAGCTATTGGTTGGGAAGGAAGGTAATTCTGCATTGGCAATGGCTACAGCCTATGCCCAGTATTTGTCATGTGCAAGTCCTTCCGAAACGGACAGTTGTGGGCAGTGTCCTTCATGTATTAAATACCAGCAGCTCATTCATCCAGATTTGCATTTTTCATTTCCTATATTTGGCGCAGATGCCATTTGCGATGATTTTATTCAGGACTTCAGAGTAGCGTTCAATGCCAATCGGAATTTGTCGCTTGGTCAATGGTTTGCTCATTTAAAAGCGGACAATAAAAAACCCAATATTCCCATCAAAGAATGCCGAAACATCATTAAGAAGCTGGCATTGAGGCCCTATGAATCAACTTATAAAGTATTGATCATGTGGTTGCCGGAATATTTGGGGAAAGAAGGCAATGTGTTGTTGAAATTACTCGAAGAGCCCCCTCAAAACACATTGTTTTTATTGGTAACCGACAATCAAGAGGCCATTTTAAGTACCATTATTTCAAGGACTCAGTACACCCGAATTCCAAGTTATACGTATCAAGAAATAGCGGCGTATTTAGAACATGAAAAAGGCTGTTCTGTTGATATTGCCAAAAATGCTGCTTTAATGGCAGAAGGCAATCTGAGCAAAGCCATTGAATTGTGTTCAGAAATTGACAGCCCTCAATTTGATGATTTCAGACAATGGGTTTTGGACTGCTATCAAGGCAATATGACCAAAGTGATTGCCGACATGGACAAGTTTTCTGAAAAAGGTAAAGAAGGCATTAAGTTGTTTTTGTTGTATGGCATTCAGTTGTTTAGGGCTTGCTTGTTGTATGCACAGCAATCGGATCAATTACAACTCAACGCCGCCGAAAAAGAATTTGTTTCAAAATTGTCTAAATGGGTCAACCAATCCAATATACAAGCCCTATACGAAACCTTTAACAAAGCCATCTTTGAAATAGACCGCAATGGCAGTGTAAAATTAATCTTAATTAACGTATCTTTGAGGCTCAAAAATTGTTTGCAAATGGCCATGGCTCAAACAAACAATGTCTAAATAAATAATAAAAATGGGATGTGGAAGTTGTGGCACTCAAGGCGGTTGTTCACCTGCAGGTTGTAAAAGCAACGGCGGCTGTAGCAGCGGAGGGTGTAATAAATTAAATGTATACAATTGGCTTAGCCATACGGTTATGCCAGATCATTATGTGCCTTTTGACATAGTTGAAATTCGATTCAAAGGCAGTCGTAAAGAATTTTTCAGAAATACGCATCAATTAGAACTCTACACGGGCGATAATGTTGTCGTAGAATCTGAAATGGGCTACGACGTTGGTCAAGTTTCAATAGCAGGCGAGTTGGTCAGGTTGCAACTCAAAAAGAAGGGCATCAAAGAACAGTCTGAATCCATCAAGAACATTGTTCGTAAAGCCACTGAAAAGGATTATGAAAAATATTTAGAAGCCAAATCAAGGGAAGTAAAGGTATTGGAAAGAGCCCGTACCATTGCCCTCATGATGAAGCTCGAAATGAAGCTGAGCGATATTGAAATCCAAGGTGACAACAAAAAAGTTATCTTCTTTTATACAGCAGAGAGTCGTGTGGATTTTAGAGAATTGATAAAGCGATTTGCCGATGAATTTAAATTGAGAATTGAAATGCGCCAAATAGGCTATCGTGAAGAAGCCTCACGTTTAGGAGGCATTGGTTCATGTGGCAGAGAATTGTGTTGTTCAACTTGGTTGACCGATTATAAAATGGTCAACACCTCAGCTGCGCGTTACCAAAACCTGTCCATTAACATGCTTAAGTTATCAGGGCAGTGTGGTAAGTTGAAATGCTGTTTAAATTATGAGTTGGATACCTACATGGAAGCCTTAGAAGCGTTCCCTAAAGGTAAAACGGTTAAGGTTGACACTGAAACAGGTTCAGCCATTATGGTTAAAACAGATATCTTAAAACGCCTCACTTGGTTTGTATATGAAGACAGACACAGTTGGATTTGTATGCCATTAGACACCATCAATGCCTACTTGGACATGAATGCCAAAGGACAAAAGGCGCCAGAATTGATAGGAGAGCAAGTTGAGCCTAAGCTGGATGCTGATGGCTTTAATGCACCATACATTGCGGCTGATTTGGCCAGTGATGATATCACAAGATTGGATAAAAAAGGCCATCAAGGACCTAGAAAAAAACCACAACACAAACACAAAGGCCCTAGCAACAGACCTCAACAGGATGCCAAAGGCCCTCAAGGATCTGGACCAAAGCCAAATCACCACAGACGTCCGAATCCAAACAACCATTCAAACCAAGCCAATAAAAACAAAGACAAACAAGGGTAAATTAAAGCCATGCTGACACTACACGCCATTCGAAACAATACGCAAGAAATCATTGAAAGACTCTCAAAACGCGGAGTGGATAGATCGGATGCCATCAAAGACATCCTCAGTACTGATGAGCAAAAGCGCTCTGTGCAAACCCAGGTTGAACAGTTGTTGGCTAAAAGCAATGCGATGGCAAAGGTCATAGGGGACTTATATAAGTCTGGTCAAAAGGATGAAGCAGATGCTCAAAAGGCTCAATCGCTTCAGCTAAAAGAAGACATCAAAACCCTTGAAGCAGAATTAACTCAATTAGAAGAGCAATTGCTTCAGAAATTATATGAAATTCCTAACGCACCAAGTGCTCAAGTAAAATATGGTAAAACACCAGAAGACAATGAAGTTGTTTTTGAATGGGGCGATGAGCCAGTATTGTTGGCCAATCCTAAACCACATTGGGACTTAACCTCAGAATACAGTTTAGTGGATTTTGAATTAGGCAATAAAATTACAGGAGCAGGTTTCCCTGTATACACAGGAAAAGGCGCACGATTACAAAGAGCTTTAATCAATTTCTTTTTAGACGAAGCACTAAAAGCAGGGTATTACGAAGTTCAGCCACCAATTTTTGTAAATGAGGCCAGTGGCTACGGAACTGGTCAGTTGCCTGATAAAGAAGGTCAGATGTACCATGCTGTACTTGATAATTTATACGCTATTCCTACAGCCGAAGTGCCCATCACTAATATTTACCGTGATGTGATTTTGAAGGAAGAAGAATTGCCCATTAAGAATGTTGGTTACACCCCTTGTTTCAGAAGAGAAGCCGGTAGTTATGGCGCCCATGTAAGAGGCTTAAACCGTTTGCACCAGTTTGATAAAGTGGAAATCGTTCAGTTGTCAAAACCAGAAGACAGTTACCAAGCCTTAGAGGGGATGGTAGAACATGTCAAAGGTCTCATGGAAAAGCTTGGCTTGAAATATAGAATACTCAGATTGTGTGGGGGCGATATGGGTTTTGCCAGTGCATTGACCTATGATTTTGAAGCATGGAGTGGGGCACAACAAAAGTGGCTAGAAGTCAGTTCAACCTCCAACTTTGAAACCTTCCAATCCAATCGTTTAAAATGCCGCTACAAAACCAAGGATGGTAAAAATGAATTGGTACATACCCTTAATGGATCAGCTTTGGCTTTGCCAAGGATTGTGGCCTGTTTATTAGAGAACAATCAAACTGAAAGCGGCATTAATATGCCAGCTTGCTTACACCCATATTTGGGTTTTGAAACCATTTAAATTCATATTGTTAGGCATTGTGCTCTTGTGCAATGTGACAGCTCTTAGAGCTCAATGGACATCTTGTATAGATTCAAGTAGAATCAATGCCATGTTCCAATGCAATGACCCTGTTTATAACCCAGTATGTGGTTGCAACCAAGTGACTTATCGCAATGAGTGCACAGCTTTTAATGTGTATGGCGTAAGAACTTATACCAGTGGTGTTTGCTCTGGTATTGATATGGATGTTTTCCCTATTCCAGTTGGGCCCAACTCAGAATTGCATGTGAACCTTTCATACCCAGATTTGATTTCGGGATCCATGGATTTTAAGGTGGTGGATTTGTATGGTAAAGTTTTCGAACAGCGTCTCTTCAATAGTATTAACCGCGTCAATTTACAATTAGACGTAGCTACCTGGCCTACAGGTATCTATATATTGTTAGCAACGAATAATAGGACGGTTTTGGTTCAAAAAATGTCTAAATATTAAAGCATAAAAAAAGCCCCTGAAATCAGAGGCTTTAAAAAGGAATTTCCTAAGAATTATCTTTTGATGTTATCTAAAGTCAAAGTAAAACACAAAGCGGTGTATGGCTCAATGCTCATCTCGCCAGTGTATGGGTTTCTGCTGCCTTCTTGACCATAAGCCAATTGCCATGGAATGATGATTTCTGCAGTAGAACCTTCTTCCATCATGCTTAGAGCTTCTAAGAAACCTTTGATAGCGCCAGCGTTAAGGGCAGTTTTGAATGCAGATTTACCTTCGTTAGAGTCAAAAATTTTACCATCAATGAATTTACCAGTGTAATGCACTTCAACAGTATCAGTTATGTTTGGTTTAACACCATTGCCGGCTTTGATTTGTTTAAATAACAAACCTGATTTGCTGACAAAGTAACCATCTGCTTTGCGTTTGTTGATGTAATCATCGCCAATTTTTTTATTGCCACCAAATTGTGCTTCGATGGTGTAATCGTTTAAAATTTTACCAATGGTTTCGCGGTTCATGGCCAATGAGCTATCGCCGTTTTTTAAGCCTTGCTCAAGCGCTGCCTTGAAAATTTCCCAATTAACTTCTTTGATTTTAAAGTTGTGCAACATGCTGCCGCTGTATCCACCAAAGGCATAAGCGAATGAATCGTCCATGTTTTTTAAGGTTGGTTTAGAACCAGATTTGTCGCCGCAAGCTGCCATTGATAGGATGACAACACTTGCTAATAATGTTAAGCTTTTCATTTTGAGTTACAAAATTAAGGGAATTAAATGGTTTTCAAAATATGTTTAAGGACTCATTTGCCTAAAATAAGAAGCCCCCGAATAATTCCGAGGGCCTCTAATTTACATTATGAAAAAAACAACTACTTATAACAATCTACAAAAGCCCTCCATTGATCTTTTGTTAAGATCTCTTTGGTCTTTCTTACAAAGATTTCGCAGCAAGCGGCTAGGCGCTTAGCATAAGTCTCTTTGATCAATTTAAGGCCTGTTTCAAAGCTGGCTTTTAAATCGCGCATTTTTACTTCAAATTGAGCTTTGGTAATGACACCGTTTTTTAATTGCGCAATGTATTCTTTACGGGTATTTTCAGTTTTTAGTAACAATTTAGCATAGGCTTCTTTGTGTGCAAGCATGTCTAGGCGTTTACACAATTCATAAGCTCTTAAAGCTCTTCTTAACATGTGTTCTTGAGAATCCGTTAAGGTTTGTTTTTTCAAGCATTTAAAGAATCGTTTTTCTTCAAAGGCTCTTTTGTAACCAGCGCTGTCCATGTCAGCTTCTGTTAAGGTATACAACTCAGGCATGCCATCATTAGAGGCATAATAAGGCGTAGAATCATTGCCCTCAGTATAATTTAATGCGATATACTGTTCGTTGGCTTGATTCATTAAAATCTCAGCAGGATAGTTGTCAATGCTAGAAACCACTTCTGCTTCTTTTTTGCAACTGCTGATTACGAATAATATAAATGCAGCAATAACGGTTGCGATACGAAGGATTCTGTTGTAATTCATCATAATTGTATGGGCTTTTAATGGGTTAGACTGACCTTTTGTCAAAAGGTTGCATCTACTCTGAAAAATTTTTGTAAAAAGTAGTTTTGATCTCTGAAATGAACTGTAAAAGCTCGTCTTTGCCTTTTTTATCTACAGCAGAGCTAATGAATATGCTGGGCAGTTCTTCCCAAGATTCAAGGAGTTTGTCTTTGTAGGTTTCCACATTGCTCTGAAGTTCAGAAGCTTTCAATTTATCGGTTTTGGTAAAAACCATGGCAAAAGGAATCCCTGATATGCCTAGCCATTCCATGAATTCTAAATCGATTTTTTGTGGTGGAATTCTTGAGTCAATCAATACAAAAACACATTGCATAAAGGTTCTTTCGAGCAAATAGTTTTGAATCAATTCACCAAATAGTGCCCTAGAAGTTTTTGAAACCTTGGCATAACCATAGCCCGGTAAGTCAATTAAGTACCAGTTATTGTCAATTAGAAATCTGACAATGTGTTGGGTTTTGCCCGGTTTAGAAGAGGTTTTCGCCAGGTCTTTGTGATTGCACAACATGTTGATCAAAGAGCTTTTTCCCACATTACTTCTGCCTATAAAGGCAAACTCAGGAAAATCTTCTTTTGGAAGCACTTTGATGTCGGGATAGGAGCCTTTGAATTCTGCTTTCATGTTGTATGTTAAAAGCATTGAAATGATTATCTTTGCTTTTTATTTACCGCAAAAGTAAGCATAATTCCATTGAACCCTATCAAACCCATACAAAGCTCAGATAAAAGCAAGAAGGCTCAGGTCGAAGAAATGTTCGATAATATTTCAAAACGCTATGACTTCTTAAACCATTTTTTATCCTTAGGCATTGACAAGGCTTGGCGAAAAAAAGCCATCGCTCAACTCAAACCTTTGCAGCCTCAAACCATTTTAGATGTAGCAACAGGCACTGGCGATTTAGCCATCGCAGCATTAAAACTCAATCCCAAATCAATTGTAGGGGTTGATTTAAGTGAAGGGATGTTGAGTATGGGGCGCATCAAAATGCAAAAGCAGGGGCATGATCAAATTATTCAGATGCTTAAGGGCGATAGCGAAAAATTATTGTTTGAAGACAATAGCTTTGATGCTTGTACCGTTGGATTTGGTGTGAGGAATTTTGAAAACCTAGACCAAGGATTAGCAGAAATATACAGGGTGCTTAAGCCTGGGGCCATGTTGGTCGTGCTTGAATTTAGCAAACCAAGTTCATTCCCAATCAAACAATTGTACCAATTTTATTTTAGCGCCATTTTACCCTTGTGGGGCAGAATGATTTCTAAAAGTCAATCTGCTTATACGTATTTGCCTGAATCCGTTAAACACTTTCCTGATGGGCAAAATTTTTTAGACCATCTAAACCAAATAGGTTTCAAATCCACAAAAGTTAAATCACTTTCGTTTGGGATATGCAGTTTATACACTGGAATAAAATAGCACTGATTGTTTGCTTGTCTATTGTTGTTGTCACCAACGCGCAAGAGCACAGACCAAACGATGACCAAAGGCCTTGGCACTTTGGGATATCTATTGCCCCAAATTTCGCTAAAGCTAAATATGTATTGTCATCAGATTTTTTTAGTAAAGACTCTGTAAGGCAGCTTAATGTAGAGGGATTTTCAGGTTTGAATTTTGGCGGTATTGCTGATTACAGAATAGGTAGATACTTTACAGTGCGGTATTTGCCGCAAATTGAGTTCTCACAACGCAATTTCACCTTTACGTTTTCTGATCGCACCCAAACAGCAAAAACAGAATCGGTTTCTCTGAATCAATGTTTATTACTTAAGCACCATTCTGTAAGGCACAAGAACCATCGGTTTTATATCATTGGCGGCTTGCGCTATTCTCATGATTTTCAGAGCAATGAAACCACAGTGAGAGGGCCCAATTTGCCCATGGTAGCCTTTAAGGCCAATTCATACTACTATGAATACGGATTTGGTTACGACCACTATGGGATATGGTCTATGATTTCAACCGAATTTAAAATGAGCAATAGTATCACCAATATGTTGAGTTCGGATCCCTATATTTATACAAGTTCATTTGAACGCATACAAGCTAGATTGTTTCAACTTTCTTTTTTATTCCACAATTGAAATTTCACTTACAACATACTGAATCAGGTAGTAAGGCTAGGGCAGGAGAACTGCACACAGACCATGGCGTTATACAAACACCGATTTTTATGCCAGTGGGCACCATTGGAAGTGTTAAAGCCATCAACTTTGATCAGCTTAAGCACCACATAAAAGCACAAATTATTTTAGGCAATACCTATCATTTGTATTTAAGACCAGGTACAGAAGTCTTAAATGCTGCCGGAGGACTTCATCAATTCATCAATTGGGACAAACCGATATTGACAGATTCTGGCGGTTACCAGGTGTATTCTTTGGCGGAGCGAAGGAAGCTTACAGAAGAGGGCGCAAAGTTTCAGTCGCATATAGATGGCTCCAGGCATTTGTTTACCCCAGAAAATGTCATGGACATTCAACGGCAAATAGGGGCCGATATTGTCATGGCATTTGATGAATGCCCGCCTTATCCAAGTACCTACGAATACGCCAAAAAAAGTATGCACTTAACCCACCGTTGGTTAGACCGTTGTGTACAGCGTTTTGAAACGACTGAGCCTTTGTATGGTTATGAACAGGCTTTGTTCCCAATATTACAGGGGAGCACATTTAAAGATTTGCGCAAAGAAAGTGCAGAATACATTGCTTCAAAAAACGCCATTGGAAATGCCATAGGTGGACTCAGTGTTGGAGAACCGGCTGAAATCATGTACGAACTCACCGATGTGGTATGCCAGATACTGCCAACTGATAAACCAAGGTACTTAATGGGCGTTGGTACACCAGAGAATTTATTAGAGTGTATAGCCCTTGGGGTTGATATGTTTGACTGTGTCATGCCGACTAGAAATGGTCGTAATGGTATGTTGTTTACCTCTGAAGGTAGTATCAATATCAAAAATAAGAAATGGGAAAAAGACTTTAGTCCGGTAGAT
>JBEIKN010000044.1:0-10572 GCA_040379725.1 Flavobacteriales bacterium | reverse complement strand
GGCGAATTAGGTGTAGATTGGTCAGTCACCTGCGTGCCGTTGATCTACAATAGGGAGTGACCAACATTGGTCGCAACCGTAATGTTCTTAGCAAAATTGCCATTTTTCCCAGAAGAGTCAAAAATAGCGGTCACTGAACCTTGAGCACCTGGAGCAACAGGTTCTTTACTAAAGTTAGGCACAGTGCAACCACAAGAAGCGGTAGCATTTGTGATGACAATTGGTGTTGTCCCTTTGTTGGTAAAGGTAAATGTGTATTTCGCTTTAGTGCCTTGGACGATTTCGCCAAAGTCATGGGTGGTTTTTTTCCATTCAATTTCTTTAGGCTCGTCTGTTAGGGCCGGGTTCGAAAAAGATTGAATACTCAAAGCCAAAAAGCTCAATAAATACGTAAAAATTGTTGTCATAAGCAGGTAAACTCTATTCAATTTAAGCAAATAGTATGCCGAAAAATCAATTCAACACTTTTGCATGCAGCCAAATTTCAAATAAGCCCAAATTGCTATATACAGCAATAGACTTGTGTTGTTCGCCCTTTTGCTGAGGTTTAAAGTTGATGCGTAATTTAAAGGTGTCTTTAGGGGCAATCGTGCGCTTTGATTCAATTGTACTGATACAACCACAAGCTGATTGTATGTGTTCGATTTGCCAGTTTTGTTCACTAAGATTGATGGCCCAAATTTGCTTGCTAACGGTACTGTCTTTATGAATGCTGCCCAAGTCAATGCTCTGATCAGACCATTGAACCAGAAGTCCCAAATAACAGAAGACCGAAAAGGGTATAATGCTTAGCCGTGTGGTCATAAAAAAAGCGCTGCAGCTAGCTGCAACGCTGTATAAAATAAAAAATACTGAAACTACTTGGTTTTAAGTTTGATGGTATTGCCATTAGGCGCAACAGGGTCAACGGCTGTTTTAGCTACTACCTCACACTTGAATTTTAATTCATGAACGCCGCCATTGGTGGTGATTTTAACGGTTTTATCGTTTACACCCATTTTGCCATTGGTATTGAAGCCCACTTTTATGTTAGAGCTTTGGCCTGGCATGATTGGTTCTTTAGAATATGTAGGCGTTGTGCAACCACACTGAACCTCATGACTCATAATGATAACAGGTTCTTTGCCAATATTGGTAATCACAAAAATGGTTTCAACTTGATCGCCTTCGGTAGCTTTTCCAAAATCATGAAATGTTTTATCGAATTTTATATCATAGGCTTTGTCTGATAACACAACTTTTGGTGCAGCTTCGGTTTTTACAGTTGCTTTAACTGCTTTTTTAGGTTTTTTTGCTGTTGGTTGATCGCCTGTTGATTGAAAGGCTTCCATGCTCAAGATTAAGAGCGCAGCTAAACTGAATATAGCTATTTTTTTCATATGTTTAAGGTCTAAATTATTTTGTGGTTGGAGTGATTTTTGGACGATCGCCTTCAAGGATGGCTTTGGTTTTTGTCTCTTTTACTTTTTTAGCAGATTTACTAGCGGCTTTACCTTTAGTCTCAACTTTTAATTTTGAGGCATCGATTGAATCTTGAGTGTGTTTCCATTGGTCAAAAGCATTTGGGGCTAAAACCATGCCAGAGATATTCAACGGTGTAACGCCTTCAGAAGTCGTAACGGTTACGTTTTTTGAGAAATAACCTTCAGAAGCTGCGTTATAGGTGGCTGTGATTTGTGCGGTTTCACCTGGTTTGTAGATACCACCTTTCCAATTTGGTGTTGTGCAACCACATGAAGCTTGAACATTGATCAAAGAAATGTCTCTATTACCAACGTTTTTAAATTCGAAGGTATAGGACGTAGGAACATTTTGTTTGACGTTGCCAAAATCATGAGCAGTTACTTTAAACTGAACAAATTCAGGGTTTAGAGTTGGTTGAGCAACCACATTTGGCATTTGGCCTGGGGTTTCTTGAGCGAAAATCGGAAATGCGATTAAGGCAAGAAGGGATGAAAGTATCGTATTTTTCATATGCGTTCAAAAATGCAATTTCTTTTTCAAATTTCAAAAACCGTACCAAGAATATCTTTACTCGGATTATTTTTAGGCATATCCGCGAAATGGCTTTAACTTTGGGTCGTGAAATTTACAGTCAAAGCTAAGAAACATCTTGGACAACATTTTTTAAATGATCCATCGGTTGCGCAAGACGTGGCTTTGCTCTTTGCTCAACACCCTCAGAAATTGCCTGTTTTGGAAATCGGTCCAGGCACAGGCGTATTGACGGAATTTTTAATTCAAAATTACGCCTCTGTTTCAGCTGTTGAGATTGATACAGAATCGGTTGCTTATCTGAATACGCATTTTGTTCCAAGGGGTTTAAATCTTATTGGAGGCGATTTTTTAAAGCCTCATTTTGATTTGTCTAAGATTGCAAACGATATGCTGATCATTGGAAATTTTCCATACAATATCAGTTCTCAGATAGTCTTTAAGATTTTAGATAATATTGAGCATGTTCAAGGTTTCGGTGGTATGTTCCAAAAAGAAGTGGCAGAGAGACTGGTGGCCAAAGAAGGCTCAAAGACTTATGGCATATTAAGTGTATTGTTAAATGCTTATTATGACTCTGCATATGCTTTTACCGTTGGACCAGAAAAATTCACACCACCCCCTAAAGTTCAAACAGGGGTAATCAAATGTGTTAGAAAAGCCAATGTGGTATTGCCCTGTGGTAAAGCCTTGTTTTTCGAAGTTGTAAAGGCTGCTTTTAATCAACGCAGAAAGACATTGCGCAACGCTTTACACAAATTTAATCTGCATGAAAGCCATGAATTTGCTAAATTGCGAGCTGAACAACTAAGTGTTCAGGATTTTATAAAGTTGACCCAATTCATTGAACAACAATGAGTAACCAAGTAACAGATAAAGAGCTTTTAGTCTTGCTACAATCCTTGATTCAAGCACAGGATCAAGAGGGTGTTAAGGCTTTGTTTGAGGATCATCATCCTGAAGACGTAGCGGATATTTTCTGGGATATCTCTTTGGATGAAGCTAAATACATCATCAAAGTTGCGGAAAAAGAGTACGCGGTGGAGGTCATTCGTTCTTTGGATCCAGAATTACAAGAGCGTTTTTTTAAAGGCTATGAACCACAAGAGATCGCTGATGATGTTATTTCTTATTTGGATTCGGATGATTCCGTTGACATTCTGAATTTATTGCCTACTCGTAAAGCTGAGGAAGTTTTATCGTTTTTGCATGACCAAGAATATGCTAAAAATCTTACCACCATGTTGCACTACGATGACGATATTGCAGGGGGTTTGATGGCCAAAGAATTGGTCCAAGTGAAACACAATTGGACGGTTAGTCAATGTATTGAAGAAATTCGCACTCAAGCAGAAGAGGTTGAATCCGTCCATACCGTATATGTTGTTGATGACAGAACCATATTGAAAGGTGTTGTATCATTAAAAGACATTGTATTGTCAAAAGCGCACACCTCTGTCATTGAGATTACCAATACAGAGTTCATTGCCGTCAATGCTTATGCAACAGGCGAGGAAGTTGCTAGGTTAATGAATAAATATGATTTGATCACGATTCCTGTTATTGATAGTATGAACAGATTAATCGGTAGAATTACCATTGATGACGTGATCGATTTCATAAAAGAAGAGGCCGATAAGGATTTCCAATTACAGGCGGGTTTGAGTGAAAGTGTTGCCAGTGACGATAAGGTTTGGATTTTGTCAAGGGCCAGATTGCCATGGTTAATGGTTGGACTTTTTGGGGGGCTTGGGAGTTCCATTTTAGTCTCACATTTTGAAGGCGATATTTCTGCTTTACCACAAATTACATTTTTTATGCCTGTTGTGGCTGCTATGGGTGGAAATGCTGGTGTTCAGTCTTCGGCGATCATCGTTCAAGGTCTAGCCAATAATACCTTAGCCAGTAAAAATATTATTCCTAAGTTGGCTAAAGAATTCACAGTGTCAATGATCAATGGTTTGGCTTGTTCGGCCATTTTATTGTTGTTTAATATGCTCATTGGTCATCAATCCAATTTGAGTTATGTGGTCAGTGTGGCATTGATCACAGTGATCATCTTTGCCTCTTTGTTAGGGACCATTATTCCGCTCATTCTCGATAAATTTAAAATTGATCCAGCACTTGCCACTGGGCCCTTTGTCACAACCCTTAACGACGTTGTTGGTTTAAGTGTTTATTTTTATTTGGGGCGTTTAATGTTAGGTATTTAATCTTTTTGAAAATCGTAAGACCATATTCCATACTTGGCAAGTTCCTCTGTGGCTTGATCTGGTTGTTGTTGTTGCCATTGCATGTTTTCAAGGGCAAAAATTGGCATACACCACGCCAATTTGAGGAAAACCCGAGGTATATGTCTGTCAAAGACCTGCTGTATTTTTCTTATAAATATTACTTTGCCTCTTCAGAAATGCCAGAGAGTGCCATGGTGAAGGCTCATTTTAAGCCAATGGGGCAGCGACCGGAACATACAACCTTGTTGACCATATCCATTGGTGGAGATTTAATGCCCTATAAACTGGTAAGTCCAAGTAATTCCGAAACGTTATGGGAGCATGTAGGGACTGATTTTTTTGGTTCAGACATTGTCTTTGCCAATTTAGAAACGCCTATAGATTTGACTCGACCTGCTGGTTTTGTGCCAGAGGTGATGTTAAATGACATGCATTTTAATGCCAATTTAGACATGATGCAAGTGTTCTCAGGTATGGGTCAATTCAAAGGATATGATGTATTGAGTGTTTGTAATAACCACAGTTTGGATCAAGGCGTTGAAGGCTTAGACGCAAGTATGCAATATTTGCACAGTCAACACATTCGAACGGTTGGAGCCAAATTGACTCAAGATGCGATGGCTTATAGCATCATCGAGCAGCAAGGTGTAAAAGTTGGTTTTGTGGCCTATACCTTTAGTTTGAATCAATTTGATAGACCCATAGATCAGCCATGGAAAGTGAATGCATTACGATTAAATACAGCGCAAGCAGATATTACTGAATTGATTCAAGAAGTGGCTGCCTGCAGAGCTGCAGGGGCAGAGTTTATTGTTTGTTCTTTGCATTGCGGCAATGCATACCAAGCTTATCCGTCAGAAGTGACTGTTGATTTGTTTAAAAGGGTGTTTGAGGCGACAGAGGTTGATGTGATTGCAGGTTCTCATCCACACAACTTACAGCCTTGGACTTTTTATGACTATACCTCTAAGCGTGATGGCCAATTAAAAAAAGGCTTTGCCATTTATAGTTTGGCAGATTTTATAGCCTATGACATTTATACTTGGTGTCATTTGAGTGCGTATTTGAAAGTTGAATTGTACAGAGATTCAGAGGGTCAAATAAGATTTTGGCCAATTGTTAGACCAATGCTTATGTCCTACCAAAATAAGGCTTTAGAATTACATTATGCGGAAGAAGTATTTGCCAAAAGCGTATTGAGTTCAGAAGAAAAAGATTTGAAACGTCTGTACGATATCTGTGTGCATCCTTTTAATGCAACGACTGTATAATCTTTTTTAAGTCGTTAGCACTCACTACGCCTGATTGTCGCCATTGACTTTTGCCTTGTTTGTAAATCATGAGCGTAGGCACACCCTGTATGTTTAATTCAGCAGATAATTGAGGGTTTTTATCGACATCAATTTTAATGATTTTGACTTGGTCGCCTAATTGTTGTTTGAGGTCTTCAAGAATAGGCTTCATCATTTTACATGGGCCACACCATTCGGCAAAAAAGTCTATCAAAACCACTTGTTCACCTTCTACGATTTTTTGAAACGATGCCATCATAATTTAGTCGCTTATTTTGCCAATCATACAGCTGGCATAGCTCTTCATTTGAGTTAATAGATTGTTGTCGTCGCCCATTTCAGGGTAACCTAAATCATGCAAGGCTTTATTGAATGCGTCTCTTGTGGTTTGTTCATCGTGTTCAACTTTCACAGACGCATGCTCTGGATCAACCAGTACATTCTGAACACCAAGCAGTTGGCTCAGTTTGTTGTGAATGGTCTTTGCGCATCCGCTGCATTTTAAATTAGCGACGAAAAATTCATCTGTAGTATTCATGTTTTTTTTGGTTTTATTTAGAATTACAAGCTTTTGATACGATTTCTAAGCCAAGTGATTTAATGGCATTGAAGCCGCCTTCCACATCCATTAAATTTTGCCAAGCTCTGGCGCTTAGAATAGAGGCTGCAATCATGCTTCTATAGCCGCCTGCACAATGTAAAATGAAAGTCTCATCTTTAGGGAATTCACTTAAGTGTTCATTGATAGCATCAAGCGGAATGTTGATGGCGCCATTTAAATGTTCAGATTTGTATTCTGCAGCATTTCTAACATCAATGATTTTGATGCCCTTATTATAGGCTTCTGCAAATGCTTGAGGCGTTAGTCGTTGAATATGATTGATTTCAAATCCTGCAGATTGCCATGCTTGCATGCCACCTTTTAAAAAACCAATAGAATGATCAAAACCAACTCTTGATAATCTGGTAATGACCTCTTGTTCGCGCCCCTCGTCAGCTATGATTAAAATGGGTTGTTGAATGTCTGTAATTAATGCACCGACCCAAGGGGCAAAGTTGCCGTCTATGCCAATGTTGATGGCGTTTGGAATGTGTGCTTCTGCAAATGCTTGAGCATCACGGGTGTCTAAGATTAAAGCATCTGTCGAGCTGGCTACTGCTTCAAATGCACTTGGATCAAGGGCGGTGCTGCCTTTTTCCAATATGCTGTCAAGGCTTTCATAGCCATTGATATTCATTAAGACATTTTTAGGGAAATAGGCTGGTGGATTGTTTAAGCCATCCAATAATTCACTTGTAAATTCTTCGCGGCTCATATCTGCTCTTAAGGCATAGTTGACCTGTTTTTGATGCCCCAAAGTATCCGTTGTTTCTTTGCTCATGTTTTTGCCACAAGCACTGCCTGCACCGTGGTTAGGGTATACGATTAAATCGTCGCTAAGCGGCATGATTTTGTTGCGCAATGAATCGTATAAATGGCTGGCTAATTTTTCTTGAGTGAGTTCAGCAACAACATGTTGAGCAAGATCTGGTCTGCCGACATCGCCAATAAACAAAGTGTCTCCAGTAATGATACCATGTGTTTTGCCGTTTTCATCTATCAGTAAATAACAAGTGCTCTCCATGGTGTGTCCTGGAGTATGCATCGCTTGAATACTATAGTTGCCAAGTTTAAAGACTTGATTGTCTTCGGCCACTATGGCTTCAAAGCTTGTTTTTGCTGTTGGACCATAGACGATTTTAGCCCCTGTTTTTTTCGCCAGATCAATATGACCTGAAACAAAGTCTGCATGAAAATGTGTTTCAAAAACATACTTGATCTGGGCATTGTCTTTTTTGGCTTTTTCAATGTAGGGTTGAACCTCTCTTAGTGGGTCAAAAATGGCAGCCTCTCCGTTGTTCTCAATGTAATATGCAGCGTGGGCAATACAACCGGTGTAAATTTGTTCTACTTTCATAAACAATCAATTTATAGTACAAAATTACAGTTGTGTTCATCCAATAAAAGTGATATTGGTCACTCAAGTTACAGATTCTTCTTAGGGTTTTGTTCTATTGGCTTTTAGATTATCTTTGCAAACTACATGACCGTTGAAAATGGCATACCAATGTTGAATCTTCAAGCCCAGTATTTAAGGCTTAAGACAGAGATTGATGCTGCTGTTCAGGAAGTTTTATTATCTACACAATTCATCAATGGTCCACAGGTAAAAGCATTTGCTCAAGCCTTGGCGGAATACCAAAAGATATCCTATGTCATTCCTTGTGCTAATGGTACCGATGCACTTCAATTGGCACTGATGGCACTGGATTTACCCAAAGGTTCAGAAATCATTACACCAGGCTTTTCATACATTGCCGTAGCAGAGGTCTGTAAATTATTGGGCTTTGTGCCTGTATATGTTGATGTTGATCCTCATTCGTTCAATATAGATGTAAGACAACTTCAAGATGCCTTAACGGCAAAAACCAAGGCCATTGTTCCTGTGCATTTATTTGGTCAATCTGCCGATATGGAAAGCATACTTAATTTTGCAGACCAAAATCGATTGTTTGTTATTGAAGATAATGCCCAATCCATTGGAGCTACCTATACCTTTTCTGATGGCAAACAATGTAAAACAGGCAGCATGGGACATTTGTCAACCACTTCTTTTTTTCCATCTAAGAATTTAGGGGCATACGGTGATGCCGGAGCCGTTATGACCAATGATGCTTCTTTAGCCGAGAAATTAAAACAGTTGGCCAACCATGGGCAAACGCTGAAATACCAACATGGAAAAGTTGGCATCAATTCCCGTTTGGACAGTATACAAGCGGCAGTTTTGCAGGTTAAGTTAAAGCATTTGGAGGCATTCATTTCTGAAAGACAAGCAGTTGCTAAGCAATATGACCAAGCATTTTCTACCATTGAAGGCGTTCGTATTCCTAAAGTAATGCCTTACAGTTCACATGTTTATCACCAATACACATTGGTGCTGGATTGCTCTGTAGATGCACTAAGAAAAGCTTTACTGAATGAAGGTGTTGCAAGTATGGTGTATTATCCCATGCCGATCAATGAACAGTTCGCCTATATGAACGAGCAAGCCTTGCCAGTTTCAAAACAATTGAGTCAATCCGTATTGAGTTTGCCTATTGGAACAGATATGACGCAAACCCAAATTCAATACATTATACAATCATTTAAAAACAGTATTCAAACAATATGAAGATAGCCGTAGTTGGTACAGGATATGTTGGTTTAGTCACAGGGACTTGCTTCGCAGAAGTGGGCTTAAATGTGGTTTGTATTGACATTGATCAAAAGAAAATCGATTTATTGAAACAAGGGGTATTGCCCATTTACGAACCAGGCTTGGATGAGATGGTTAAACGCAATTTCGATAAAGGAAGATTGAGTTTTTCTACCCAATTAAGTGAAGGCATTCAAGATTGTGAAGTGGTATTTATTGCAGTTGGAACGCCTCCGGACGAAGATGGTAGTGCAGATTTAAAATATGTACTCGGAGTGGCTTCAGAAATTGGGAAACACATGCAAGATTATGTTGTGGTGGTGACCAAAAGTACAGTGCCGGTAGGAACTGCCAAAAAAGTGAAGACAGCCATTCAATTGGCCCTGAATGAAAGGGGTAGTCAATTGAGTTTTGATGTGGCCAGCAATCCTGAATTTTTAAAAGAGGGAGCTGCCATTGAAGATTTCATGAAACCTGACCGAATTGTGATTGGGGTTGAAAGTGAACGCGCTCAAGAAGTTATGAGCCGTTTGTACAAGCCATTTTTGTTGAATGGACATCCTTGTATTTTCATGGATATACCGAGTGCAGAAATGACCAAATATGCTGCTAATAGTATGCTGGCAACTAAGATCAGTTTTATGAACGATATCGCCAATTTGTGTGAGATCATGGGTGCAGACGTCAACATGGTGCGTAAAGGTATTGGTAGCGATAGTAGAATAGGCCATAAGTTTATTTATCCGGGCATTGGTTATGGCGGTTCTTGTTTTCCAAAAGATGTAAAAGCGTTGATTAAGACAGCGAGTGAAAACGGCTATTCTATGCAAGTGTTAAAAGCAGTAGAACAAGTCAATGACCGTCAAAAAACAGTGATGTTTGATAAGCTTCAAAACCATATGGCTGATTTAAATGGTAAAACCATAGCCCTTTGGGGATTGTCCTTTAAACCAAAGACAGACGATATGCGCGAGGCGCCAAGTTTGGTCTTAATAGATGCCCTGATAAAAGCGGGCGCTAAGGTGAGGGCATACGACCCTGTCGCCATGCATGAGGCCCAAAGAATTTTGGGTGATAGCATAGAGTATTCTAATGATCAATACCAAGCATTAGAAGGTGCCGATGCTTTAGTGGTTGTGACCGAATGGCCTGAATTTAGGTCACCAGATTTCGATAAAATTTCAAAACTATTGAGGCATAAAGCCATTTTTGATGGCAGAAACATATACGAACCTAATGATGTATTGGGCCAAGGTTTTTATTACGATTGTATTGGCAGAAATAAATCGATTTAACAATGACAAAGAAAAGTGTTTTAATAACAGGAGCTGCAGGATTTCTAGGGTCGCATCTTTGCGATCGATTCATAAAAGAAGGCTATCGTGTGATTGGTATGGATAACCTCATTACCGGGGATCTTAGAAACATTGAACATCTATTTGCCCTAGAGCAATTTGAATTTTACCATCATGATGTGTCAAAATTTGTTTTTGTTCCAGGTCACCTTGATTACATTCTGCATTTTGCCTCACCAGCCAGTCCTATTGATTATTTAAAAATACCCATTCAAACCCTCAAGGTTGGTTCATTAGGTACCCATAATTTATTGGGATTAGCTAAGGCGAAAAATGCTAGAATACTAGTGGCTTCAACAAGCGAAGTGTATGGTGATCCATTGGTGCACCCGCAAAATGAGGATTACTGGGGCAATGTGAATCCTGTAGGGCCAAGAGGGGTGTATGACGAAGCTAAGCGTTTTCAAGAAGCCATCACCATGGCCTATCATACTTACCATGGCCTAGAAACGCGCATAGT
>JBEIKN010000043.1:0-10600 GCA_040379725.1 Flavobacteriales bacterium | reverse complement strand
ATGCTCTTATGTGTTCAAGTTGTTGCTTTGAATGCTCAGGTTGAAGTGTTCAGGCCTTCTGCTGATACCTCAAATTACATTAAACCTGAAGATACCATTACAAAAGCGCCTCAATTTGACCAAGGGTTAAATGATTTTCTGAATTATCTGGAAACCCATTTTAATCATCTTCAAGTGCAACAAAAACAAGCTTTTTCAGTAGCCAAAGTCCAATTGACTTTTATGGTAAATAAAGATGGTCAAGTGGAAGACGTGGTTTACAATTCATCCAACAATATGGCCGTAGGGATGGAGTTGCAACGCATCGTAACTCAAATGCCTAAATGGTCGCCAGGATACTTATCTGGGAAAAAGAAAAAAACACAGATGGTCTATTACCTTCAAGTGCAGTTTACCAATGATTTGCCTCCTGTTAAAATTACTCAACTGAGTCAAGGGGTAGAATACACAGATCAAACCAAACAGCTCAAACAATTTATTGTAGCGGCAACTGTCATGATCAGCATTGCCCTTTGGGTAATTAGTATGGTTAGATGATAGGGGTCAGGGGTCAGGGGATAGGATTTAGGGGTTAGGGTCTAGGGGTTAGTGTCTAGGGGTTAGTGTAAATTCGTCATAAGAAACACCTATTGCTGTATATGATAACTTAATAACACTAGTGCCTAAATCCTAAATCCTAATGCCAATAACCTATACCCTAAAATTTAATGCATCGAAGCTGTGAAGGCTGCAGATGTTGGAATCATGCTTGGGTCATAGGATTGAACAGATTCACCGTGTCTGATGATTTTCAAGGTGTCTATTTTGTCGCCTTGTATAATGCTGTTTACGATGTCCATACCTTCAATAACATGTCCGAAAACAGTGTGTTTACCATCAAGCCAAGGGGTAGGTACATGGGTAATGAAAAATTGGCTGCCATTGGTGCCTGGTCCTGCATTGGCCATGCTTAAAATGCCTGGCGCATTGTGCAATAAACTTTGATTGAACTCGTCTTTAAAACGATAGCCTGGGCCGCCACGGCCATCGCCCATTGGATCGCCACCTTGAATCATGAAATCATTGATCACTCTATGGAAGCTTAAGCCGTCGTAATATGGGCTGCCAATGCCTTTGATTTTGTTTGGTAATTTACCCTCAGCTAAGCCAACGAAATTGGCTACAGTTAAAGGGGTTTTAATGTGTTCTAGTTGCAACACGATGCAACCTTTATTGGTGTGCATTTCAGCGTAAATGCCTTCCGGTAATTGATTGTAATCCATGCTGCAAAATTAGGGGATAAAGCCTATGCAATTCAATTTAAATTTTACAAAGGTGTTTGCTTATAATTTCGTAACATTGCAAATTCATTTTTAATTAGATTTAATTCATGTCCAAAGTGACAAAAGAAATATTGTTAGAGGCTTATACCTTAATGTGCAGAGCAAGGGCTATGGCGGAGATTTATGAAGAGAATCGCCCCATCACCAAATATGTTCATTCAACCAGTAAAGGACATGAAGCCATTCAAATTGCCTGTGGATTTCAATTAAAAGCCATTGATTACGTTGCGCCCTATTATCGCGACGAAAGTATGCTCATGGCTATGGGTATGCAACCCTATGAATTGATGCTTCAATTGTTAGCCAAGGCAGACGATCCATTTTCAGGAGGTCGTTCTTACTATTCGCATCCTTCATTAAAGCGCGACAACATGCCAACCATGCCCCACCAAAGTAGTGCAACGGGTATGCAAGCTATACCGGCAACCGGCATGGCACATGGCATCAAGTATAAAGAATCTCAAAATCTCATTAAGAGCATAGAAAAACCAATCGTGGTTTGCAGTATTGGTGATGGTAGTATGACAGAAGGTGAAGTGAGTGAAGCCCTTCAAATGGCAGTGCTTAAAGAATTGCCTGTTTTATATTTGGTTCAAGACAATGATTGGGGAATATCAGCCAGTGGCGATGAAATGCGTGCTATGGATGCGTTTGAGTTTGCAGCTGGATTTAAGGGGTTGAAACGCGCACGCACAGATGGCAGCGATTTTATAGAATGCTATGAAGACGTTCAAGATGCCATCGACTGGGTTAGAAAAAACCGCAAGCCAATGCTTTTGCATGCAAAAGTGCCTTTGCTGGGGCACCATACCAGTGGGGTTCGCAGTGAGTGGTATAGAGATGATTTGGAACAAGATCTCTTGGAAGATCCTTTTCCAAAACTCAAACAAATCTTATTGGACTTAGCCATTGATGTTCAGCAATTAGACGCTATACAGCATCAAGCTAAAACCTATATCAAAGAGAGTTTTGAACGTGCTGTAAATGCCGCAGAACCTAGTCCGGAAACAGTGTATCTTCATGAGTTTGCACCAACACCCATCACTGAAGAAAAAGGCGATAGAGCCCCATTGGGCAAAGAGCCGATTGTTATGGTTGATGCTGCTTTATTTGCTTGCGATGAAATTTTAGATCAGCATCCAGAAGCGTTGTTGTATGGTCAAGACGTTGGTGTTAGGCTAGGAGGTGTGTTCAGAGAGGCCGCTACTTTGGCTAAAAAATATGGTAAAGACAGGGTGTTTAATACACCCATCCAAGAAGCTTATATTGTTGGTTCTACAGTTGGGATGAGTGCAGTTGGTTTAAAGCCGATTGTTGAAATCCAGTTTGCAGACTACATCTGGCCAGGGGTCAACCAATTGGTCGAAGAACTTTCAAAAAGCTGCTACTTATCCAATGGAAAATTCCCTGTACAATCTTTAATCAGAATTCCAACAGGAGCCTATGGAGGCGGTGGACCATATCATTCCGGTACCGTTGAAAGCAGTATCCTGCAAATTAAAGGGATTAAAGTGGTGTATCCGTCGAATGCTGCTGACATGAAAGGCCTTTTAAAGGCGGCTTTTTATGATCCGAACCCTGTGGTCATGTTTGAGCACAAAGGTTTGTATTGGAGCAAGGTACCTGGTACAGATTTGGCCAAATGCCCAGAGCCGTCTGCTGATTATGTTGTGCCATTAGGTAAAGCGCGCATCGTTCAGTATGCTTCTGATGAAGCCGTTGAATATGGTGCCTCAGTGTTTGTTGTTACTTATGGTATGGGCGTATATTGGGCCTTAAATGCAGCCAAACAATTTGAAGAACAAGTTGAAATTTTGGATTTAAGAACCCTTAATCCTTGCGATGATGAGGCCATCTATGCCGGGGTTAAAAAACACGGAAAAGTCATTGTTTTAACTGAAGAAACTTTGCGCAATTCATTCGCAGAAGCCATTGCTGGACGTATCCAAAAACATTGCTTTAATTATTTGGATGCACCTATTGAAGTCATGGGCTCGGCTAATTTGCCGGCAGTGCCATTGAATATTGGTCTCGAGAAAGAGATGCTGCCAAATGCAGATAAACTCTCATTGCTCATTCAAAATCTATTGGCTTATTAAGCCATAAAAAAAGAGCGCATTAGCGCTCTTTTTTTATTTATTGTTTAATGAATTTCATCAGTTGCCCTGAGTCTTCTTTTCTGATAAGATATATGCCGCTTGGCCATGCGCTCACATCTACTTTGCTGCTGTTTTCAGAAATGCTTTCGCTGTAAATCAATTGGCCATTGCAATTATAGATCTTCAGGCGTCCAATTGCCTTTTCTGCATCGATATTCAAAATGCTTTGAACAGGGTTAGGGAAGAGATGCCAAGCATGACTTTGTATTTCATCAATACTAGAGTTATTGCAATTGATTTGTCTGGTTTCGCAAATAGTGGTGTCACATCTGTTGCATGTATCAGTGATTTTGACGCATACACTGTAGTAACCATTCTTAGTCACTGGGGCATGGAAGTAATAGGTGTTGCTGACCGTTTTGCCATCTACCGTCCATAAGAATTTGCAGCAACTAATGTTATTTTGGTTAACAGCCACATAACCATTCAAAGACATTTTATAGCGTCTGCCATTGCAACTGTCAACATAATTAAGTGCGGTAATCTTATTGCTCCAATTACAATTCTTGAAGCAAGAAATGGTTTTGCTCATACAGAATGTTGTATCGCAACGGTTACAAGTATCAGTGACTTTCACACACAAATAGTAAGTGCCATTTTGAGTGATAGGGTAATTGGTCCAATAAGTGTTGCCTGCATTTTTGCCATTAACCGTCCAATTGTATTTAAAACATGAGGTCTTTCCATATTGAAAGCTGATATAACCATTCACTGAATTGCTCAGTCCAAACCCTTGGCAAGTGTCCCAACTAAATGTGTATGGGTTTCTGTTTTTCCAATTGCAAGTAGTAATACATGAAACGTTAAATGTTTTACAATACATCGTATCGCATTTGTCACAGGTGTCGATCACTTTCATGCACAGGTTGTATGTGCCATTTTGTTGAATGGCATAATTCAAGGTCCTTGAATCAGATACTTTAACGCCATTGACTAACCAACTGTATTTATAACAGCCATTATAAGGTCCAAAGTAACCATTTATAGAATATTTGTTTTTTAAACCATTGCAAGAGTCCCAAGCATTGAAATACATGTTGCGTCTTGACCATGAGCAACCTGGAAGGCAAGTTATGTTTTTTGTAGCGCAGAAAGTGGTATCGCAGTTGTTACAGGTGTCAATCACTTTTACACAAACAGCATAGCTGCCATTCAACGTTACTGGGTAGCTCATGTAATAATTGTTGCCAGCATTTACACCATTGACAGTCCATTGGTATTTGAAGCAGGATTTATTGCTGTTAAAGCTCATGTATCCAAAGACGCTGGCTTTTTTGGTGTTCGAATTACAAGAGTCAACTGTATAAAGTGTCGGATAGCGTGACTTCCAATTACAGTTTGAGACACAAGTTACGTTAAAGTTTCTACAATAGCTGGTGTCACAGAATCCACAAGTGTCAATAACACGCATGCACATGGTATAGGTGCCATTTTTAGTGATTGGGTAATTCAGGGCTCTAGCATCTGAGACTTTTACCCCATTGACAAGCCAACTGTATTTATAGCAACCCTGTCCACCACCATAACCATTGATTGAGTTCTTGTATTTTTTGCCATTACAAGAATCCCATCCGCTAAAGTAAATCTGTTTACTGAACCATTTGCAGGTATTAAAGCATCCAATGGATTTACTGCCTGTATACGTGGTGTCACAATTGTTGCAGGTGTCGATTACCTTACACTTTATGACATAGGTGCCGTTTTGATGTATTGGTAAGTTCATCACATTGTTTTTACTGCTCACCGGCACATTGTTAACCGACCACTGGTATTTGAAACATGAGGTATTAGTGTTTTGGAAACTAAGGTAACCATTAACACTTCCGTACTGTGTTTTGAGGCCACAAGTATCCCAAGTGAAATAATAAGCGTTACGACTTTTCCAATGGCAATTTGGCAAACAACTTATGGTTTTTGATTTGCTGAATGTCGTGTCACAATTGTTGCAGGTATCAGTGACCTTACAAGTGATGGTATAAGTCCCATTTTGAGAAAGGGCATAAGAAAATATGTTCTTGTTGCTTACGATGTTCCCATTTATTCGCCATTGGTATTTAAAGCAACCCATTAGGTTTGAATTAAAATACACATAGCCACCAACGCTGGCTTTACGCGTGTTAGAATTACAACTGTCATAGGTGTTAAATGAAAAATAACGGGCTTTCCAATTGCAGGCATCAGCCTTTTGTCCGAATGCAAACCAGCTAATAATAAAAAGGATAATTGTAATTTTTGTTCTCATGTATGGAAACTTTTGACTTCAAAGTTAGACCGAAAAAAGTTCCAAAGGTTGCTTTTGTAATACATTAATTTATAAGTAACTGATTGTAAGTTGCTTAAATGTTAGCGATGGAACTTATTTATTATCACTATTGGTCCGTTTATTAAAAATATTTTATATATTTGTAAAAACCACTTATTGCTCAACAGTAATAGCCTATGAAAAAAGTCCTACTGTTTCCTCTGTGCTTATCTATCTTGTTTTTAATGTCTTGCTCCAAGAAGGATCAATACATACCGGGCAATGTGCCTAAAACGTATAAAGATATTCCCACTGTAAAAGTTGAAAATTACATCAATCGAATTTACATTGATTTATTGGGTCGTGAGCCCTTAGATCTTGAAGTTGTCAGAGACCTTGATTTTTTGAGGGCAGGGGATTTAAGTTTCGAGACCAGACGTCAGTTGATCCACAGATTACAATACGATACCTTATACGTTATTGGCGATTCTTCATACAAAAAAGCCTACTACCAAAGATTATACGACTTATCTAAAGCCAGGTTTTTAGAAGGGGCCGGTGACGAAGAGTTTTACCAACAAATTGGCAATGCTCAATTTGCCATTTTATCATCGAGGTTAAATGGCGATTCTATTGGCGTGTTTGCATCAATGGTAACCATCAATCGTTGCTCACAAGTGCTTAAATCCAATCGATTGTATCGTTTTGGGAAAATAGGCATTAATCAAATGTGTGCGGCTATGTTAGATAATCCCATTTACGATGTCATCAATATGAACACGTTGAATTTTGTTAATGCCTCTTTTGACGACTTGTTTTTTCGTTTCCCAACCAGAGACGAATTGGATGTCGCTTATGACATAGTTGAGACTGGAAAAGGTGGGAGTTTGTTTGGCGCATTCGCTGACAATAAGCCGAGTTATTGTGTGATGCTGACTCAATCAAGGGAGTTTTATGAAGGGATGATTAAATGGGCTTATCTGACTTTGATTGGTAGAGAGCCCAATACGCAAGAGTCCTATAATATGTTAGAGGAATTTTATACCACGGGGGATTTTCAGAAGGTTCAAGAAAATATTTTAGCCACAGATGAATATGCACATTTTTAAATTTAAGGCCACGGTTTTTATTGGCATGCTTTTGCTCTTTGGGGCTTGTAAAAAGAAAGATGCCAATACTTATGGGGTTGTTGATACCAATACTTATGGTAACAACTTAAACAAAGACAAAGACAAGTCTAATATTGAATTCCATAGCATTTTAACCACCAACTTGTTTCAAAAACCATCGTCTATTAATGAGCTGTCGCGTATTGATAGGGTGATGCAAAGCTGTGGCGATAAAACCTTAATCAACGAAGTCATCATCAGTAATTATATGAATTCGGCCAATGTAAAATTGCCCTCACGTAAGATGATGGTTGACTCTACCGAACGCTTTGTTGAAGAAACCTATATCCGTTTCTTTATTCGACGTCCAACTGAAGCAGAAAAAACCTGGTTCATCAATTTTATACAATCCAACAAGTCAAACCCTAACTTCAGGCCAGAGCTGGTGTATACTGCTTTTGCCGCTTCTGACGAATACATGTTCTATTAAACCAAAGCACTATGAAAAGAAGAGAATTTGTAAAGAAAGCTGCAGCCCTTACCGCCGGTGGGGTTGTTTTGCCCTACATTATACCTTCGGGTAGATTATTTGCACGTACCAATGCGCCCAAGGCCGATCATGTGGTATTTGTCATGTTTGGTGGCGGATTGAGGCAACAAGATTCGATCCTTCAACGTTATTTGGCAGACAGTCAAAATTATAACGTAGAGGGTAATATCCTCTACAATATTTTGGATGGTGCGGCTCCAAGTTCTAAGATTGCCTATGGAACTACGCCCTCTGGGCAGCCAAATGGCAGTCAACCCATTCCTAAAATTTTATCACAATCCATACAAAAACAAGGGACCATATTTGCAGAAATGCGCGCCATATCTGGTGGGCACTATGGCGGTTGGAATTCATTGGTAACAGGAAGTTTGGTTCAAGGTCAAGGATTAAAGGTAAGGCCTGTAAATCCTACCATTTTTGAATATGCGCGAAGATTTGGTGGTTATAAAGCCTCTGATGTTTGGTTCATAGGTAATACCATTTCAAACTCAATTCCATTGTTGAATTGTAGCAAACATCCTGATTTTGGTTTGCAATATGGGGCTAACTTTTTTGCTCCGGGAATTACCTTTGGAGGCGATGGATACGCCACCCTATCGAATGCTAAAATCTATCATCCGCAAGAAGAGTTAGAGCCTATGTACAAGATGAAAAACTTCTTGGATAATACCTTTAACATCAAAAAAGGGGAAATGCCTGGCATTAAAAATACCGATGCAGAAAAAACCCAAATCAAAGAGTTTATAGACAATACGTTTAAGCGTCAACAAGCCGGCTTGATCCCAATGCCGCCGGTTTCAGGAGGCGATGGTTATACCATTGGGTATGCAGCAGAAGTACTTAGGGTGTTTAAACCAAAATTATTGGTGGTGAATTTGAGCAATATTGATGGATGTCATAGCAATTATACCGGTTATTTGCAGGCCATGCACAAGGCGGATCATGCCGTTGGATTCTTATGGAATTACATTCAAACTCAAATCCCTGAAATGAGCGGAAAAACCATTATGACCTTTGCTCCAGAGTGCGGTCGTAATTTGAAACACAATCCAATTCAAGATGAAAACGATTGGTATGGGTATGATCATGGCGATTCAAACTCACTAAGGGTATTTGGTGGAATGGTTGGTCAAAATGTGCCTTCTAATTTAATGGTAGGAAGTGAAACCAATTCTGTTGGAAGAGTCACTGACATGGCCTTAACCATTGCAGATATACTGGGCTTTAAGAGTGATGTTCAAGCAGCTGGTTTAATTGATCCTATGTCCTTAAGTTTATTTGATCGCATATGAGGAAATATTGTCAATTATTACCAATGTTATTTTTGCTTGTGTTTGGGATAGCTTGCAAAAAATCGAGCAGTAAAAATCCTTACAGCAATTGGACGGACGATCCTAGCAATCCAGCCAATGTGAATAAACCTATAGATCCTAATACGATTCAAGGTTTGCATAAAAACATTTTCAAACCAACCTGTTCGAATAGTGGTTGTCATGACGGTAATTTTGAGCCTGATTTTAGAAGTGTTGAAAGCTCATATAATTCATTGATCAATCGTTTAAGTACCAACACTGATCCCAACAATCCTCAATTCAATTTGAGGGTAGTGCCAAATGATCCTTCAAAAAGTATGTTATTACACAGGCTTAGTACCTTTATTCCTGGTTCACAAGGGGTGATGCCACTGTCAGTTGATCCTGGAAGTGATTGGAACGACAAAAAAGCTGAATACATTCAGAACATCACCAATTGGATCAATAATGGCGCTAAAGATCAGTTTGGCAATTTGCCAGGGAGTATTGATTTTACCCCACAAATGGGTGGTTTAATTGCCTTTGCTGATGGCGCTTCAACCCCCATTCCAAGAACTTTGTTTGGCCCCATTCAAATACCATCAGGCACGACTACTTTAAAATTAATGATGGCCTATTCAGACGATAAAACACCTGTTAATCAATTCACAGTCAATGCGGTTAATTTTTCTTTAACGCCTTACCAATATGACTCTACGGTGCAAACCATGACGATAGAAACTTCGCCATTTAGCTCCAAAGGGGTTCAAAATGCAGCGATTGATTATTGGCACAGTATTACAGTCAATGTTGCTGATATAGGTGTCCCAGGAGATGTTATTTGGATTCGCACCGAAGTCTGTGATAAAGTCAACCCAGTTGTCTATGTGCCAGCTAGCACTTCTTCATTCAATATGGTGAAACATTTTGCCATTAAAATCAATTAAGCACAATGAAATCTAGTCTATACATTATACTGCTATTGAGTTTGATCTCAGCTTGTAAAAAAGATGACAGTCTGCCTGCTGCACCAAGTATCAAATTGCTCAGTGTTAGTTCGACAGATTTGCTCCAGTTTAAAGACAGTTTGGTCATTACCCTAGAATACCAGGATGCCAATGGAGATATTGGCGAGGACAACCCGGATCAAAATGACTTAATGGTTAAAGACCGTCGTTTAAGCAATGCGGATTATTACTTTATTAAGCCATTGTCGCCGCCTTCCTCTAATATCAAAATCAAAGGTATTATTGCGGTACAAATTAAAAACACCTTTTTGTTAGGCACTGGTAATAGCGAAATCACACAGTTTGATATCAAACTTAAAGACCGTGCTGGTAATTGGAGTAATAGTGTAAGTACTCCTGAAATCAATATCCATAATTGATTCTTGAAAAACATTTTAAACATATCGATATTGCTATTAATCGGCTGTTTGAATGGACAATTCATAGAGGCTCAAACAACGTATAAAATGAGCAATGCCAAAGTATACAGTTGTAAAGGCAAGCTCACCGATTCTGAAGGCAACAAGCAAGCGCCCAAAAAATATGCGAATAACGAAAATTACACATTTACAGTATGTGTGATTGGCGCAAGTACCATCAATGTTAAATTCAATGGACCATTGTGTATTGAAAACATTTCAGATTATTTAAAAGTTTATAAAGGATCTGATACGACAGGCACATTGATTCGAACCTACACAGGAACCATCAATACCCCCATTTCAATTAACGCTACAGATACTTGTATTACGTTTTATTTTCATTCGGATGCCAATATCGTTTGCGATGGTTGGGACTTGAATTGGGAAGCCAAAATTACTTCAGTGCCTCAGCCAAAATTTACAGCAATAGCAGACCCTGATTGTAACAGCAATAAAATAAGGGTTACGCTTGATCAATGGTTCAATTGCGATTCTGT
>JBEIKN010000042.1:0-10666 GCA_040379725.1 Flavobacteriales bacterium | reverse complement strand
TGCTGTAAGGTTTTTTTTTGCATCTTTGTATGCCGTGTCAGAAGCTGAATTTTATGATATTGTTTTAAGTGATTGCGAAGCATTAAACGCAAGAACCAAACGATTTGTTTTTGAATTCGATTGCAAGATTGCATTCATTCCCGGACAATTCATCATTATCCAATTTGATCAGGAAGGCAACACATTTCAACGAAGCTATTCCATTGCAAGACAAATCACTGACAATCAAATTGAGTTATGCGTGTCTTATAAAGAAGAAGGCAAAGCAAGTCCCATTTTGTTTGCCGCTCAAAAAGGCGATCATTTTAAAGCCAGTTTACCTCAAGGACACTTCACATTACCAGCAATCATTGATCAAAACATGGCTATAGCTATGATAGCCACAGGCACCGGTGTTGTCCCATTCGTCAGCATGGTGAAAGCATTACTAGAGGATAGACAATTCAAAGGCCAATTAAACGTCTACTTTGGATGCAGGCATTCTGAGGAATTAATCTACTCAGATTGGTTTAATACTTATAGTAAGGCTTACCCTAACTTTACTTATACACCCGTGTTGAGTCGCGAGACGTGGTCTGGTGCTATGGGTTATGTGCACCCGCATTATATGAAAGATTTTTCGCATCAACCATCTGCCCTATTCTTTATTTGTGGTTGGCAAAACATGCTTAAAGAAGCCCGCGAAAACATTAAATCAATGGGCTATACCAGACAGCAAATTAAGGCAGAACTATACGATTAATAGATTTGGGCATTAGTCTCTACCATAACATCAGGCTCATTAGGAAAGCACTTAAAAAACAAAGGCTTAAAAACCATTTATTGTTATTAGCCAGTTATTATTGGTCAAAATGGACGGGCAAAGTGCATGTATGGGCTAACCCAATGGCCATATCGATAGAACCAACTACCTCTTGTAATTTAAGATGTCCGCAATGCCCAAGTGGATTGAGAAGTTTTAACAGAGCTACTGGTATGCTTGAATCAAATACGTTTGATTTGATTATTGAACAATTACACAGAACCACAAGCTATTTAACTTTCTATTTTCAAGGTGAGCCCTATTTAAACCCTGATTTTTTACCCATGGTCAGCAAAGCCAGCGCACTTGATTTCTTTGTATCTACGAGCAGTAATGCGCATCACATTGACGCCAAAAAAGCAGAAGCTACAGTTAAAAGCGGACTGGATAAACTGATCATTTCGATTGATGGGGTTGACCAAGACACATACAATAAATACCGCGTTGGAGGTCAACTTCAAAAAGTATTAGATGCCACTAAACACCTGATCAATGCAAAAGAAAAACTCAGGATCAAAACACCTGAAATCGTCTGGCAGTTCATTGTTTTCTCTCACAACGAACATCAATTGAAAGACATTAAAGCATTGGCAAAAACCTATAAAGTGGACAAACTTTCCATTAAAACAGCTCAAATCTATGACTATGAACAAGGTCACGAACTGATGCCAAGTGATCCTAATTATTCAAGATATAAGGCTTCAGAACTGGGCTTTACCCTTAATACAAAAGCACTAAAACATTGTTGGCGTTTGTGGTCTTCAGCAGTATTTACTTGGGATGGCAATCTGGTGCCCTGTTGTTTCGACAAAGATGCCGAACACAGTATGGGGAATATAAGACTTCAAGCATTTGAGCAAATAAAAAACAACTCCAGTTATAACCACTTTAGAGCATTGGTGCTAAAAGGCAGAGAAAACATTGACATTTGTCAAAACTGTAGCGAAGGATGTTCTGTTTGGAAAAACTAGCGGACGACAAAAAAGGTTCCTCTATGTTCATACCAACGTTTGTCTGAATCAAAATAGGTAATTTTATACACGTAAATATCTTGCTCTACCAATTCACCTTTGTATTGGCAATCCCAAGAAGCATTGACGTCTTCAGTCTTGAATAAAAGCTCGCCCCAACGGTTATAAATGGTAAACGTATATTGACTTGGCGTAAAGTTCCATACTTTAGTAAATACATCATTCAAACGATCTGCATTGGGACTAACAGCATTGGGTATAAACACAAAATGGGGACAAGAGTCTTTGAATTCTATAACATCGCTTGCAGTACAGCCTTTTGGCGTTTTCACTATCACTGAATACACGCCTGGCAAACTCACCTGTATGCTTCTTGTAGTTTGATTATTGGGCTTCCATAAATACGTGTAGGCTAATCCTGGGCCAGCATCCAAAGACATCACCTGATTTTGACACATAAACTTATCTTGCCCAAGATTAACTTGTGGATTAGGATACTCGGTAATATTAACCTCTTTGTATACGCTATCACAAGTTGTATTACCTGCCTTAAGCACTAAATTGACCCAATATTTTCCTGGAGTATTGGCAATAATTGATTTGGATTTAGAGCCATTATTCCACTGATAAGTTAAACCTGGATAGGTGACCGTATTTAAAACCAAAGGGAAACTAGACCCTTGACAATAACCTGTGTCTTTTGGAAAATTGAAGGCCGGCATGGGCCAATCATATACGACCACCCATACTTTATCTGTGGTATCTTTATTCGTGGAAAATGTGGTTTTAACAGTGGTTAAGAATACCCCTGCATTTGGGTAACAAATCGCAGAAGGATTTTGCACATTGCTGGTTCCTGGAGTACCACCCTGGAAGGTCCATTGCCAAGCCACTGCAGTACCCTGAGTTGTTACGTTGGTATATATGATGCAGGAATTTCGGCAGATGTATAAGGTATCAACACTAAAAGCGCTGAGTGTTTGATACAACGAAAAGCTTAAAAGTATATATAATACCCTCAGATTCATGGAGCAATTTGCTTCAGATAGGCTGTTTTTAATTGACTACAAATTTTATAACGTTCATCGTGGGTGTCGTTATACATCGCTTCTAGAGTTTTGTATACGTTCACAATGCCAATTTTTTGCGCCCATTCAAAAGGACCTAATGGGTAAGCTGTGCCCAGCTTCATACCCAAATCTATGTCTTGAGCATTTGCTGTACCTTCTTGCTGGGTATAGAAGGCTTCATTGATGATCATGCAAATGACTCGAGGGCTCACTAATCCAACCCTTGAGGCAACTTTATTCAATTTTAACCAACCCAATTGTGGCAAGCGCATTTTCTCAGCATTAGAGAGTTCACAGAACTCTAATTCATTGCGATTGATGAAACTTGGCAAGGCATTCATACCTACTGTTTGTTCCCATAAAGATTTTGGCAAAATGGCTTCGAGTTGGCAATTTACCGCACTCAAAATCAACAATGTATTGACCGGCAAATGGCGATAATCTTCTAGTGATGAAGCATCTGAATCGAAGTTTAAATCAAAGACCACATCAAACTGTTCAAGTTGAATATTTTTTGTATTTTCGAGCTTTGTAAAACTCAATCCAACTGATGACAACCTTTCGGATAATTCTAATGTGCGGTCTTCTGAGCCTTTTACAGCAATGTTCATTTGAAAACAAAAATACCACAAATACTCCAATGGAAAAAAAAATCATATTCACCAACGACGCGCCAGCTCCAATTGGCCCTTATTCTCAAGCAGTTAAGATAGGATCAACACTATACTGCAGTGGGCAAATTGCGCTTGATAGTGCTGGCAATATGCACAACGAAAGTATAGAAGCAGAAACCCGTCAAGTCATGCACAACATCAGGGTGCTGCTTAAGAGCGCAGATATGGGTCTTAAAGATGTGGTTAAAACCACCATCTTCATTACCAACATGGAAGATTTTTCAAAAATCAATGCCATTTATGCCGAAAGTTTCTCATCAGATTTCCCTGCCAGAGAAACTGTTCAAGTCAGCGCCCTTCCTAAAGGCGCTAACGTTGAAATCAGTGTAATAGCAGTTGCTGACTAATGGCATGTATGGTAAAGGATTTAGGCATTAGGATTTAGGCACTAGTGGTATTAAGTTATCATTTACAGCAAGTGGCGATGCTTATGACGAATTTACACTAACCCCTAAACCCTAACCACTAAACCCTATATAGAGAACAGGCATTAGGAATTAGGCATTAGGATTTAGTTGTATTAAGTTTTCATTTACAGCAATAGGTGTTTCTTTTGACTAATTCTTCACTAACCCCTAAATCCTATCCCCTAAACCCTATTCCCTATCCCCTGCCCCCTACTTCGCCCACTATAGTGAAACGGAAGTGGGTCCCCTATAAGCGCTTAACGATGAGCGGTTTCGCAATGGTTTCAAAACCATTACTTATACTGATGTAGTATAACCCATCAACCACGTCGTCAAGGGTCCATGACAATCGGTCTTGATTCAATAGTTGATCTTTAAGGATTTGTCCTTGGGCAGAAATCAATTGTACCCTATGCCAATCATTATTAGATTGGGTAATTTGAATGGTCACTTCTTGAGCCGCTGGCAGAGGCATTAGCACACCCTCTAAAGGTTTGGCTGCTTGGTCTCTTTCTGCAGAATCCATTTGATGCATCACGCGATCGCAAATGCCGCCGCTATTCTGAGTGTTTAAGCAATAGGTATTCAAAGCCCCCAAAACAGTTCCATCGAATTCATTCAGCGTTAAAGCACCTGCTGTTGGATGCGGAAATTTAACCAAATACCATTGATACACCCCTGAGGCAATGTTTGTCCCTGAATAGTTCTTCCAAAAATTATCTGCAGCCTTTAAAGCATAAGGTCCACTGGTATAGTGTGTCTCTGCCGAATACGCAATATCGCCAACAATAAAATTGTAAGGAGCTTGCATCGACTCACTGGCCATGAAATTATTTTTACCTTGGTGGATGTAGAACCATGAAGCTTGTAATTTAATGGCATATTGTTGATTATAAGCAAAGGTATTATTACCTCCTTTATAGGAGGCTTTAAGACCTTTTAAACTGTAATGCTCACTCAAAGTTATTGTACCATAATCATCCTGCAATCCAATACCATTGGCAACAAAACGACTACAGGCAATTGCTGAATGACATTGATTCAAACTCACGCCAATTTGATTTTTAACAAAGTCACAGGCTTGAAGATACAACACAAGTTCAGCGTGTTCTCTTTCATTTACACTTAGACCAATTTTACAGTTTGAAATTTGACAATTTGTTACAATTGCATCAGACTCTAATTGGCTTAAGGCCATCCCTGTATTTGAATTCATGACTGCCAATGCATTGGCAGTGAGTTGAACACTCTTAGCCTGAAATGCATTTGTACAATTTGAAATCAAACTTCTGTTGATGGTCATTCGATTATTTTTTGCTGTTTGACCTATGACTTGAATCCCGTTTTCAAAACCTGATAATTTCACATCAGAGATGTTTACACTATCTGCAAGCTGAACAATCAATGCATTGGACTGATTAGACTTCAACCCTGAAACCATTTCGAGCACAACATCTTGAAGGGTTAAATTGCCAAAAGTATTGATCTGACTATTTTCGTTGTATATCATTTTTGATTGTTTAATGCTCACGGAAGCCAACGGAAATTGTGCTGACCCAAATTGCACTTGACCATCGATTTGCAATACCACATCTGATGTTGCATCCAAACCGCTCAAGTCCAATTGGGCGTTTTTTCCAGAAGCGATCACACAAGCATTTTGTGGCTGTTGATTAGGATTGCTAAACGCTACATAACCCGTCATAGAAGCATTCCCTTTCCCTACTGAAAACACAGCAAGGTCTTGCAATTCTAATTGTCCTTTAATCATCAAACTGGCGTCATTTCCTTCCAATGTAATCAAAGCGCCTTGATCATACATCAACTTAGCACCAGGCTCTATGACTAATCTAGATCCATTATTTACAATCAAATGTCCACCATCTCTGATCCACAAAATACTGCCTGACTTAATCGTTAAGTTAGCCGTATTCATCTCAATGTTATCGTCTCCCAATTCTAAGACCCCACCTTTATCAATCATCACCATGGCATTACAAGCTGCATTACACATTTCGAAACGAGAGCCTGCTTTGTTTTTATCTCTAAAAGCAGCATTCGCATGTCTGGTCAATTGATCGCCATTGATTTGAACATGTCCATTTTTTTGAATGTTCATGCTTGGCATTGTATTGCGCTCTGAAAACCCATAATTGTAATAGGTACTTACTACATAGGGCAGTTCATTTTGATTTTTAAGCAATTCATTGAACAACCAATGCATATTGTTGTCTGTGATTTCCATGTGTTCTTGGTTGGTATTTTCAACACCATAAACCGCAGAAAACTTCTGAGTAACTTGAGTCTGACCTTTAGCCAATATTTGAGCAATAGAGTCGCGTTTCTCATAGGGCAAATCCAAAGCACTATAGGTAGGAATAAAACAGGTTGAACTGTGCAAATTTACGATGTTAAATATCACATATATTGCCCTAAAATCAATCAAATCTGACCTTAAACTCCCAGGCAAATGATCTGCATAAATACTAGGTTCAACTGTTTTTACAAAATTGACAGGACCTAATTGAGTATGCATGACGATTTCTTTTGGATCTTTAAACAAAGTTCCACTCATCCAGTGACTCATGGCAAAAACTGTACTGTTCCATCTGAGCGGCAAATCATCGATTTGAGCATTGATTGGATTCAAGATGAGTAATTCATCGCCCTGATTAAAATTCTGGTAACTTCCATCAATACTCCCATTGCTAATGACTATGTTTCTACACATTTTAGGATAGGGCAATGCATTGGCTAATTTTAGCCACTCATCACGGTCTTTATGAGGACCAGTCTTCTGGTCTGAAAGAATGTGCTGAATCAATAATTGCCTTGTGGCTGCTCTGTTAATTTTGCGTTTAAGTGACTCTTTGACAATCGGCAATTTCCCTTGATAAGTCTCTAAAAACGCTTGCAATCCAAAAGGGATATTAGCCCCTTGATGTGGTGCATCAAAAGATAAAAATGTTCTTACACAGTGTTTGACATTGCGAGATTCCATATCCGCTAAAGCATATTTAGCCAATACACCGCCCATACTACAACCCAAAACAACCAATTCTTCGTCAGAACACTTTAGAATATTGATCTGTCTGATCAATTCTTCGAGCAATTGCGCATTGTTCTCCATATACTCTGCGCCATTATGAAAATCCAAATAGTAAATATCAAAACCTTGACGTCTTAATGAATCCAATAATAGTGGTGCTTTTTCAATGGCTTTCCATGCTGTTCGACGTTCATCCGCCTTCTCAGCATAAGGATTGTATACATAACCATGCAACAAATCAATCAAACCAATATTGCCGCATTTTTGACCATAATATTCGTTCCAATGATCCTTAAACCCAAAATCAATACCCTCAACAATGATCAATGGTTTTTGAGCACAAGTATGCAAACCACCTTTTGCATCATAGCCAGGTAAAACCTTAACGCAAGCCCCTAAAAAACCGCCTAGCTCTGTGGGCCTCACTGGCTCAGCAAAAATATTTCCTCGAATGTCTCCTATGTGCATAGGATCTCCTATGCGTTTATGAATCGTATTACCCATTAAATAATCGGTTAAATCACAGTATATACTGCTGCGGCTCACCTTCACTTTGCCGTTTAAAAACACCACTCTAAACACCAGTGGATTAGCGCCCTCAAGCAATTGAATCGTGAAATTTTGATTGAATGGCATCTGAACAAAACTTTGATTGCCATGCATTATTTCAATGGACTTTATGCCTGAGCCCATGGCGTTAAATACTAAATTGGAATCAATATACAAGTCAACAGAAGAGGTAAATACGGTCGCTAAGGTTGGGGCACAAACAAACAAATCATTTTTAATAAATGCATTTTGCAAATCCCCAATATGAAACACATTCTGAAGACTATCAAAGTGTATGGCTTTGTTACTAATTGCTTGTGGCGCGAAGTCTCCATATTGGAGTGCCAACAAGGCCAATGGCAGCTTACCGTTTTTCTGCAAGGTATTGATGTATAGCACTGTGCTATCGTATGGCTTTAGTGGCAATGGTTGAACCGCACTTAATTCAGCAAATTGGTAGGCATTTGACCATTGACTATAATAAGCCCAACTATCAGTTGTTGCGCCAGTATAATGGTTTAAACTACTGTCTGCAATGGCCAGTTTCGCAAAAAAACCAGTCTGAAGACTCCCCGGCAAAGCAACATGCTTAAATAGGGCGTCCCAATGCTGGGTGAAATCGTTTTGCGCTTTTGAGCTCAACGCACAAATTAAAAAGGATAAAATGGTAAAGGTTTTTCTCATAGATTTTAATGGTTTTAGTATACTCAGTGGAGTAAACCAAAGTTCATTCAAATGCGCTGAAAAATTGCTTTAGAATTGATAGGTGGGCCTATGAATGCCCCTTATAAATACTTCTCATCAAAATGCCTGTTAGGCGAGATAAAATACAACAGCAACACCCTTGAATACCTATAAGAAAATGGTGTTAATAACAGTATAGTAGGAATTAAAATAGCAACAATTTTAGTGAAGGACCATTCTAGATTAATGCCCATTACACCAAAAACAATCATGATAAGGGTACTAAAGGCGTAGCTGATGTACATAGCACCCCAAAAAAAACCTGTTTCATGTTCAAATAACAAGCCACAATGCGGGCAATTGTCGTTGGTTTTACTGAATTCAATCAAATTTAAACTAGAGTATGGAAATACATTGCCTTTGCGACAACGAGGGCATTTACAAGCCATTAAACTACCGACTTTTGAAGGTGCTTTTTTAATGCTCATTAACTTGACTTCTTCTATATTTTTTGTACCATAAAATACCTACTGAGAACAGAATGACATAAACTGATGCCAATAGAATCAAAATCCCAACATTCAAACCCATACCAACGCTTTTTGCTCCTGTAGATTGAGCGCTTTCAACGCTCGCTTTACACATAGGACACTGCGCCCATGCGCTAGCGATTGAGAGCATTAACAATAAGCATACACTGACTGTTTTCATTTGATTGTACAAAATTAAGATAATGCCATTTAAAGTCTTGTGAGAAAAGTCACTAAGCACCATAATATGGCGCAATCATGAAATAAACAATAACACCAGTAACTGATACATAAAACCAAACCGGCCAAACCCATCTGGTGAGTTTTTTATGTTGAGCGTATTCGCCAGTAAGTGCTCTATAGACAGCAAACAATATAAAAGGCAAAATGATGCCGGCTAAACTGATGTGAGAGAAGAGAATGATGTAATAAAGCGTTTTGATAGCCCCTGTCCCTTGGTAGACAGCCTCAACGGTTGTAAAGTGATACAACACATAAGACAACAAAAACAATACTGAGCAAACTACTGCCATAAGCATGGTTTTTCTGTGAAGCTCGAGTTGTTTTTGCTTAACAAACCACAATCCGACTACTAATAAAACGGCAACAATAGAATTTAAGGTTGCACTGATTGCAGGAAAAATATGGGTGTCAAATTCAAAGCCTAAATCAATTTTAACTTTTCTCATTAAGGTAACTAATGCAAATACCACAACAGATAAACTGATGATAATGGTATTGGCTAAGCGGTCATTTTTAGCGATGGTTTTCATTTGAATATTCTAATTTAAGTGCTCTTACAGCATCAATAGTGGCTGACTTATCGTTTTGCCCTCCAGTTTCAAAAACACCTCTAACGCGTTTTTGTTTGTCTACTAATACCAATTTATTGCTATGGAACAACCCGGAATGCTGATCTTCTGCACCTGGAATTTTAAAACTATAAGCCGCCATATCATAAATGCATTGTTTTGACCCAGTTAAGAATTGCCAGTGATTGTTGACACGCATGCGTTCAGCATATTGTTTTAAAACTGAGGCACTGTCATTATGGGGATCCACTGTAAAACTTAAAAACACTATTTGTGTGTCTTTTTCAAATTCTCTGTAAATGTGTTGAGCAATGTATTGATTCATTTGCGGACAAACGGTTTCGCAGCTGGCAAAAAAGAAGCTAACCAGTAGCAATTTGTCTTTGTAGGAAGCTAATGTGACTGAGTCGCCATCTTGATTGACCAATTTAAAATCCTCAATGGTATGGTAAATGGTGTCTCCATTGGCGCCCAATTCTCTCTCATAATAGATTGGAAGCGTCTTAGAGTAATGCACCCCTGTTTTATTGACCATGACCCACAAAATGGGCATACCAATCAATAAAAATAAAATGCCCAACACTTTCCATGTTGGGCTATTCTTTTTAATATCTGACATTGTCTTAGAAATATTTCTCTAAACTGACATAGTTGCCTTCAATCAATAGAAAGCAAACCAAATAAGAAAGAAATACAACAGCTGGAATAACAATCATCCAACGTAAGAATTTAGCTTCGTAATTCAAGTGCATGAAAATACCAACAATTAAAATCGCTTTGATAATTCCAAAGGCAATGAAAACAATGTTACGCGCCATTGAAGCACCAAAAGCAAAGTAAATCACGAAATCAATGATGGTAATACCTAATAAGATCCAAAAGGTTCTCCATAAGCTGCTTGTACCATGTGACTCAGCATGTGGAATGTAGGTTTCTGGAATGTATTCTCCTTCGGTATGTGTATGATGTTGACTCATAGTATGTTTGATTTAAAATTAGATTAAGTAATAGAAAGTGAAAACGAAAACCCAGACAAGGTCAACAAAGTGCCAGTATAGTCCAACCTTTTCAACCATTTCGTAATGGCCTCTTTTTTCGTAAGTGCCTCTGATCACATT